>CAWUWQ010000236.1:0-4882 GCA_963926065.1 uncultured Algoriphagus sp. | reverse complement strand
ATTGATTTGAGATGAGTAGACAGCGGAATTTTGTACTGCCTTGCACACCTAAAAATGACTGGATCTCCCTCGTACCTCGGGAGCTAAGTCATTTTCTTAACGGCGTGCAAAGCAGCCCAAAAGCGAAAATCCCGCAAGGCTCACCCATCCGGCTGCAATCCTCCAGACATTCTTACCATCAAATAATTATGTGTCGATTCCATTAAATTCATGGTAGTACTAAAAAATAAAGGTCCAAGTCAGAAGCCTCGCTGATTTATTCCTAATATACTTTGCGCTCCTCCGCGAAACCTTCGCGCCCATTGCGGTTAAAATAAAATGCCCAAATCTTTCAATTTGGGCATTTTTTATTTGCTTTAAGCTCCTATCTTTTCAATATGAGCCTCTTTTATTTTTCTACGAAGGATCTTACCCACATTTGATTTGGGTAGCTCATCGATGAAATAAACTTCCTTCGGGCACTTATAATTTGTCAATGATTCCTGACAATGAGTGATTATCATTTTGTCTGTAAGTGATTTATCCTTAGCCACCACATAAGCCACTACTTTTTCAGTGGATTTGGGATCAGGCATACCAATCACTCCAACTTCCAAAATTCCTGGACAGGAAGCGATTACATTCTCCACCTCATTTGGATAGACATTGAAGCCAGACACAAGAATCATTTCTTTCTTTCGGTCTACGATTTGAGTATATCCATCATCATCCATTATCCCGATATCGCCTGACTTAAACCATTCTCCCATCATTACCTCAGCAGTATCTGCAGGTCTATTCCAGTAGCCTTTCATGACTTGCGGACCTTTAATACAGATCTCACCACGTTCTCCATTTGGGAGGATATTGCCTGCATCATCTACAATAATCATTTCAGTATTAGGAAGTGGAATTCCAATCGTCCCCAGTCTTTCTGTTCCATCAATTGGGTTACATGAGGCCACCGGCGAAGTTTCTGTTAATCCGTAACCCTCGGCAAGTGGAGTTCCAGTTACTTTTTTCCATTTTTCTGCAGTTGCTTTCTGAACTGCCATTCCCCCTCCTACTGCGATTTTCAATCCACTGAAATCAAGCTTTTGAAAATCATCCTGATTCATCAAGCCATTAAATAGGGTATTAACTCCCGTGAAAACAGAGAATTTATGTTTCGAAAGCTCCTTAATAAAGCCAGGCATATCTCGGGGATTGGGAATCAGAAGATTATGCGCACCGATTTTCAACATCGCCAAACAGTTAACCGTCAATGCAAAAATATGGTAAAGGGGAAGCGCGGTAACCACGATTTCCTTTCGCTCTTCCAGCTTAGGTTTCATCCAAGCAGAGATCTGCTGCATGTTAGCAATAATATTCCCATGAGTAAGTTCAGCACCTTTCGAAACTCCGGTAGTTCCACCTGTATATTGTAAGAAAGCCGTATCTGCCAGTGTGAGTTTGCTCTGAGTAAATTGATGCTTGGCACCTTGTGCTAATGCTGATTTAAAAGAAACTGCCTTTGGAATCGAGAAAGGAGGTACCATTTTTTTGATATGCTTTACGACCAAATTGACAATTGTACCTTTTAGGCCACCCAGTAAATCTCCAAGTTCGGTGACTATAATATGCTTTGCCTTTATTTCAGGGAGTATTTTTTCTAGGTTATTCGCAAAATTGGCAACAATTACTACTACCTCAGCTCCTGAATCATTGAATTGATGCTTCATTTCTGAAGGGGTATAGAGCGGATTTGTATTGACCACAATCATTCCAGCTCGCAAAGCACCAAACATCGCTACGGGATATTGAAGGACATTTGGCATTTGAATAGCGATTCGAGTTCCTTTTTTCAATTGGAGCACTTCGGTCAAGTATGTCGCAAAATTTGCACTTAATCTACCCAAATCTTCAAATGAAAGAGTTTTACCCATGCATTCATAGGCAACAGCAGACCCATATTTACTTATGCATTCATCGAAAAGTTCAGAGATGTTTGAATAGGCTGTGACATTTACAGTTTTGTCAACAGTCGCAGGATAGAATTTGAACCATGGAAAGTCCGCCATAGAATTGGTTTTTTGGGTGTAAACTATTTTTCCTGAATTACTAAAAAATCTCAGTTAAGATCAAATTTTAATCCCTAATTCAAGATTTTTCTAGCAATCAATTCTTTCATGATCTCATTGGTCCCTGCATAGATTCGCTGAACCCTCGCGTCTGCATAGGCTCTTGCCACACCATACTCCCACATATAGCCATATCCTCCATGAAGCTGCACACATTCATCAGCAACTTTACATTGAAGTTCGGACATATTGTATTTAGCCGCAGAGGCCATAGCTGAATCCACTTTTCTATCATTATGTAGCATTACAAGCTGATCACAATAGATTCTTCCCTGCTCTAACTGGGCCGTCATCTCTGCCAATTTGAATCTGGTATTTTGAAATTCAGAAAGGGTCTTTTTAAATGCTTTACGCTGCTTGACATAGTCTAATGTAGCCTGAAGCATATACTCCCCTAATGCTACGGCAGCTAGTGCAACTACTAATCGCTCTTGCGCCAACTCTTGCATCAGATATTTAAATCCTTCTCCAGTTTTTCCGAGCAAATTCTCCTTTGGAACTTTGACATCTTGGAAAAAAAGTTCACAGGTATCCTGGGCGTGAAGCCCTACTTTTTCAAAAGGAACACCTTTGGTATATCCCTCCATTGAGTTATCCATTACTATTAAACTGATACCTTTTGCTCCCTTGCTAGGATCTGTTTTGACAGCTACCACTACCACATCTGATAAGTAGCCATTCGTGATAAAGGTCTTTGAGCCATTCACTAAGTAATAATCTCCATGATCGATAGCGGAAGTCCGCATTCCTTGCAAATCTGATCCTGCACCCGGCTCGGTCATAGCTATGGCCCCGATATATTCTCCAGAAATCATTTTGGGGATATATTTCTCTTGAACTTCCGGATTGCCATAATGTAAAATATAAGGCATCACTATATCGGAATGTAGCGGATATCCAATAGCTGGACCTGAGCAGCCACTTAACCCCAATTCCTCAATCAAAATTGCATTGTATCGAAAATCAGAGATATTCATTCCGCCCAAATTCTCTGGAGCTTGAATTCCAAGAAATCCATTTTCCCCTAGTTTTAACCAGCTTTCTCGGGAAACCATTTTCTGATTCTCCCACTCCTGATTATAGGGCGAAATTTCTTTTGCTATAAATTCTTTGACGGCTTGTCTAAAAAGATCATGCTCCTCAGTGAAAATCGTTCGTGGTAGTCCAAACATGGCATTTAATCGGGTTTAATTCTTTTCAAAAATAGCATATTTTATAAGGAGCTTCCGCACCGTTTGTACATTAGCCGAGCTATTTCAGCTTTGATTTTACCTAAAAAATGAAACTATCCACGAAAGAAAAATATTACTAGTTTAGCCCAAGAAAAAAAAACCAACTGATATGATCGATTTATCTGAAAAAAGTACGGTAGAAACTTTATCAAATCTTCCGATATGGAATTCAGGAGAAAAGCCCAATAAGGCAGAAATAGCTGGGGAAAGCAATATGAATCTAGTTCTCAGAATCGCTACCAATCATCGAAAAGTCATCTTAAAACAATCCAAATCTTACGTTCGGAAATTTCCACAAATACCTGCCCCGATCGGTAGAATTATGGTGGAAAAACAGTTTTACTCCTTGATGGAATCTGATCCGGTTCTATCTTCTTTTTCGCCAAAAGTATATCACTATGATCCCGAAAATTATATTCTTCTAATTGAGGACCTTGGAAAGGTGGTTGATTTTATGGAAATCTACAGCAAAGGGTTTTCGCTTTCAGAATCTATCATTGCGCAACTTGCAGTATATCTTAATTCGCTTCATAGCCTGAAAGTCTCCAGCTTTCCAGAAAACCTGGAAATGAAGAAACTCAATCATATTCATATTTTCAACTTCCCATTTGAGGAAGAGAATGGCTTTGATTTAGATACAATTCAGCCTGGTTTGCAAGCATTAAGTTTAACATACAAGCGGGATAATGAATTAAAAAAAGTAATCCACAACTTGGGTGAGCAATATTTAGCAACTGGAAAAACCTTGATTCATGGAGACTTCTACCCTACTTCATGGCTTCAAGTCGGTAAAGAAATCAGAATCATTGATCCAGAGTTTGGTTTTATGGGAGATCCGGAATTTGACCTTGGAGTCCTTTTTGCCCATTTCAAATTGAGTAGACAAGTAGATTCCCTGAAATCAGACTTTTTGAGAAAATATAAAAACAGCTACTCAGAAGTAAAAATCAACAAATATGAAGCCATCGAAATCATGCGGAGATTGATTGGAATTGCCCAACTTCCGCTACAGTTGAATCTTTCAGAAAAAGAAGAACTCCTCGCATCCGCTTCATATCAGTTATTGAACTCATGAGAAGAATCTACTATGTTTTAATTTTCATGCTGATTCTTTCCTCTTGTAGTAAAAAAGAGGAGCCCAAATATGATAAACTTAAAATCAGTGGACTCACCGAAAGCGAACTGTATGACAAAATCTTGGGTATGCTCGTTGGCTCGGCTATCGGTGATGCGATGGGCGCACCTACAGAAATGTGGACTCGAGATGATATTTCGGCGAAATATGGGTTTGTGGACAAGCTTGACACCATGGTTCGGGAGGTTTCGCCTGAAGGAATCTGGGTCCCAGACCTTCCGTCTGGTGGCACTACGGACGATACCCGATGGAAAGTTTTGACCAGTAGATTTTTACTAACTCAATCTTCATCCAAGCTGGACGCGAAGGATTTTGCCAAGCATATACTTTCACAATATGAAATTTACACAGAAGAATTCGAAGCTATTAAAGATACCTTGCCGAAGTCCTTTGAATCAGTAACTCTCAAGCTTGGC
>CAWUWQ010000235.1:0-6730 GCA_963926065.1 uncultured Algoriphagus sp. | reverse complement strand
GCCATCGTGCCCGCAATTACAGTAAGGGCAACACCCATTTCTGCTTTATCCTCTGCTTTTAAATAAAAGGTTAGCAATAGGATAATGGTGGGTAATTCGACGAGTATAATTAAATATAAGACCCAAGTGCCTCTATAGGATTGAACTTCTTTATAAACTTGATTTGCCATGTTATTGATGAAATGTGCCAACGTTTAGTACAGGTGTGGCGCTTCTGTCTGAACAAAGAACCACCATCAGGTTGGAGACCATCACTGCTTTTTTCTCATTATCAAACTCGATAATGTCTTTCATTTTCAAATCAGCAAGGGCCATTTCTACCATTCCTACTGCGCCTTCCACTATCTTTTGACGTGCAGCAACTATAGCTGTGGCTTGCTGGCGCTGGAGCATGGCAGATGCAATTTCAGAAGCATAAGCTAGGTGGGAAATTCGAGCCTCAATGACTTTGATCCCAGCATGATTCAACCGATCGCTGATCTCTCTTTCAAGTGAGTGATTCACTTCTTCTACTCCTGAGCGAAGAGTTATTTCTTCATTTTCTGCTTCAAAATCATCGTAAGGGTATAGACCTGCCATTTTTCGAATTGCTGCGTCGGATTGTAGATGAACAAAATTCTCATAATCATCCACATCAAATGTTGACTTAAAAGTGTCGTCCACTTGCCAAACCACGATTGTACCTATCATGACAGGATTTCCAATTTTATCATTCACCTTGACGGGTTTGTTTTCAAAATTCCGTACTCGAAGTGAAATCTTTTTCTTGGTCATAAATGGATTAACCCAAAAGAAACCACTTGCTTTGACGGTTCCTTTGTAGTCGCCAAAGAGTAAAAGGACCATGGCCTTGTTTGGTTCAACTATAAAGAACCCAGGGAGGCCTATGAAGAATAGAAATACGGCTCCAAAACCCATAATAAGTTGTTCGCCAATAAAACTGAAAATTGCTACTGGGATTAGGCCTAGAATTATTAGGACAAGAACATATCCAGAGAGTGGTTTGATTATTTTTTCCATGTCAATATGATGTTATAATGATATCATATTGAATTACGTAATTTAATTTTAAACGTTCAATTTCACCCAAAAAAAAGTCCTGAGAGCTCAGGACTTTTTAAAAATATATTTCTAGTTTTTCTTTTTGAAGAGTGAGTCCACAAATTCTTTTCGGTTGAAAATCTGTAAATCTGTCATTTTTTCCCCTACTCCAATGTACTTTACCGGGATCTTAAATTGATCAGAGATTCCTATTACGACGCCACCCTTCGCAGTTCCATCTAGTTTTGTGATAGCCAAAGAAGTGATTTCAGTTACTTTTGTAAATTCCTTAGCCTGAATAAATGCGTTTTGACCGGTAGATCCGTCAAGAACCAACATGATTTCATGTGGCGCATCAGGAATAAACTTCTGCATCACGCGTTTGATTTTCCCTAGTTCATTCATCAAGTTTACTTTGGTATGTAATCTTCCAGCGGTGTCTATAATTACGACATCCGCTTTTTGATCTACTGCCTGTTTTACGGTATCAAAAGCTACTGAAGCAGGATCAGTATTCATCCCATGTGAAACGACGGGAACACCAACACGATCTCCCCAAAGAATTAATTGATCAACTGCAGCAGCGCGAAAAGTATCAGCGGCTCCCAATACAACAGATTTACCGGCATTTTTAAAAGTATTTGCCAATTTCCCAATGGTGGTTGTTTTTCCTACTCCATTGACACCGACGACCATGATTACGTAGGGTTTTTTATCTTCTGGAATATCAAAGTCTAATAGATCTTGGGTATTATTTTCTTCCAGTAATGCTGCAATTTCTTCTCGAAGGATTTTATCCAATTCAGAAGTGTTCACATATTTATCCTTAGCTACCCGAGCTTCTATCCGATTGATTACTTTGATTGTCGTATCTACTCCAACATCGGCAGTAATCAGTATTTCCTCAAGTTCATCCAATACAGCTTCATCCACAGTGGATTTACCCACC
Source organism: uncultured Algoriphagus sp. (assembly GCA_963926065.1). GTDB lineage: Bacteria > Bacteroidota > Bacteroidia > Cytophagales > Cyclobacteriaceae > Algoriphagus. The sequence goes on along the minus strand of CAWUWQ010000235.1, from coordinate 4,740 downwards.
ACTGCTTTGGATAGTTTTGAGAAGATGTTTTCACTGGACTTTTGAAGTCCTTGATCGAGACTGTCTTTTTTGTCTTTAGAGAAAATACCAAAGATTCCCATAGAATAGGTTTTAAAAATGGAATGTAACGAAAAAATCCCTGCTGACCTGTGGACAGAGGGACTTAGATACTTTAGGATGCACTAGGCAACTTATTTTTTCAAGGTGTCCTGTACCAATGTGGAAGGAACCATATCTTCTTTGAAGGTGTAAGCACCTGTCTTTTCAGACTTAACGGCTCTAATCACTTTGGCGTAAGATACACCACCTTCTTTTTTCAGGGTTGCTACAACTTTCTTAGCCATAATCTTATCGTTTTATCAGGATTTCTCCCGAGCGAGTTACTTAATTTCTTTATGAACAGTCATCTTCTTTAAGATCGGATTGAACTTCTTCAATTCTAATCTTTCAGTAGTGTTTTTTCTGTTTTTGGTCGTGATGTATCTTGAAGTACCTGGCATACCTGAAGTCTTATGCTCCGTGCATTCCATAATCACTTGTACTCTATTGCCTTTCTTAGCCATCTTCGTATTGATTTTAGGGTCGTGACTTTGATTATCTGATTACGATCATTCCGTTTTCCTGAGCTTTTTTCAAAACAGCAGTAATTCCGTTTTTGTTGATTGTTTTCAGTGCCTTTGAGCAAACTTTCAAAGTGATCCATGCGTCCTCTTCAGGAACGTAGAAAGTCTTCTTATGAAGATTTGGGTAAAATCTACGCTTGGTCTTGTTGTTTGCATGGGACACGTTGTTTCCTACGCGAGGTCTTTTTCCGGTAATGTCACAAACTTTTGCCATGGTAATATATCGTAAATATGATGCGTTTCTGTAATGAGTCTGCAAATATCGGAACTTTTACTGAATTACCAACAGGCAATTCAAAAATAATCCCTTTATAATTATCCTTTGGGATAGGGGCAATGCTTGCAGCCACTTCCACAGCAATACCCACGCTTTAAATGATAGCTTTCAGTGAATACCATCAGTCCACTGTTATTAAAATAATAATCTGAAGTGGTCAATTGAGGTGGAGATGAAGGCTTCTTTTCTTCTTTCATGGGAGAGACTAAAGGCATTTACTATATTTGCCAAACTCTTTTGAATCTATTTCAAATCCAAAAATACTAAAAAATGGACACTATCACTTCTAGTAACCAAGCTATAGCACTCGAGGATCAATACGGTGCACACAACTATCATCCGCTACCAGTTGTTTTGGCGAGGGGAGAGGGAGTTTTCCTTTGGGATGTTGAAGGGAAGAAATACTTTGACTTTTTATCTGCCTATTCTGCTGTGAATCAGGGTCATTGCCATCCAAGAATTAAAGATGCATTAATTGAGCAAGCAGGTACGTTGACTTTGACTTCTCGTGCTTTTTATAATGATGTTCTAGGTCCATTTGAAAAATATATTACTGAATATTTTGCATTTGAAAAAGTACTGCCGATGAATACAGGTTCAGAAGCAGTAGAAACTGCAATCAAAATTGCCCGTAAATGGGGATATGAGAAAAACGGTATAGATGAGAACCAAGCAAAAATCATAGTTGCGGAAAATAATTTCCATGGAAGAACGACTACCATTATTTCTTTTTCAAATGATGAAAATGCACGCAAAAATTTCGGGCCATTTACAGATGGTTTTATAAGGATACCCTATAATGATGTTTCAGCCCTCAAAGAAGCACTAAAAGCCGAGAACGTAGTCGCTTTCTTAGTAGAGCCAATTCAGGGTGAGGCAGGAGTGTATGTGCCGGCAGATGATTATTTAAAAGAGGCTAAGGCAGCTTGCGAAGCTGCTAATGTTTTATTGATAGCAGATGAAATACAAACTGGAATTGCCAGAACTGGTTCGCTTTTGGCAGTCTGCGGAAATTGCTCCTGCGAAAAGAGCTGTGAAAGACAAGCTACTTATGTGAGGCCTGATATGTTGATTTTGGGCAAGGCTATTTCTGGAGGGTTTTATCCGGTATCCGCAGTTCTAGCTGATAATCATATTATGGACGTGATCAAACCAGGCCAGCACGGATCTACTTTCGGAGGTAATCCAATAGGTGCAAAAGTTGCAATTGCTGCTTTAGAAGTGGTTTCAGATGAAAATCTAGCTCAAAATGCTAGAAAGCTTGGAAAGATTTTTCGAGATCGTATGGAAACGATGGTTAAGAAATACCCAATAGTAAAGCTTGTCCGTGGCAAAGGTCTCCTTAATGCAGTAGTAATTAATGATACTGAGGAAAGCAGCACAGCTTGGAATATTTGCGTAGCCTTAAAAGACAATGGGCTTTTGGCTAAGCCAACTCATGGTAATATCATCCGATTTGCGCCGCCCCTAGTCATGACCGAAGAGCAGCTTCAAGAATGCTGTGATATTATAGAGAAGACGATGAAGAACTTCTAAAAATTATCCCTGAAAGCTTTCTTTCAGGGTTTTTTTATTTCAATTACTTACTTTTATTGCCAATCATTTAAGATCTCCTATGCTACAAGCAGTTATTTTTGATATGGATGGCGTCATCTGTCATACCAATCCATATCATTCCGTTGCTTTTAAGCAATTCTTCGCCAAGCGAAACCTTAATCCAACAGAGGAAGAGTTCAAACTTCACATGTATGGAAAAAACAATGGTTATATCTTAAGCTATTTCCTTGGAAGAGAGATCCAAGGTGAAGAGCTTATAGAATTGGAGTTTGAAAAAGAAAGCTTATTCCGCGAAATCTATAAAGCCGAAGTCCAACCGATTTCCGGATATTTAGATTTTTTGAATGATCTTAATCAATTAGGCCTTTCTATAGGAGTGGCTACCTCCGCACCTCGTGCTAATCTTGATTTGATTCTAGGGACTTTGGCTATTAAAGAAACAATGGGTTCCATGCTAGCTTCTGAGGATGTCTCAAAACACAAGCCTGATCCTGAGGTTTATTTAAAAACAGCGGCCAATCTTAAGATTGACCCAGCTCATTGTCTCGTATTTGAAGATTCTTTTTCAGGTGCCTCAGCGGGCTTGAATGCTGGGATGAAAGTGGTGGGTGTTCTTTCAACGCATAAAAAAGAAGAATTGCCTGTTTGCGATTTATATATTAACGACTATTCAGAATTGGATATAGTCCAAGTTCAACAACTCTTTATCTAATATGCAGCGAAGACCTAGAAGAAATAGAAAATCCGAAGTGGTTAGAAACCTGGTAGAAGAGACCTCGCTTTCGGTTAATGATTTGATCTTCCCAATGTTTTTGGTAGATGGAAGTCAGAAGAAAGACGAAGTAGCTTCTATGCCTGGAATCTATCGTTTTTCGATTGATTTGATGCTCAAAGAAATTGAATCCTGTATGAAGTTAGGGATCAAATCATTTGATGTCTTCCCTGCTTATCCGGATTCGCTTAAGGATTCCATCGCAAGTGAAAGCTACAATCCAGAAACTTTCTATCTTAAAGCACTACGAGCGATTAAGCAAAACTTCCCTGAATTATGCTTGATGTCAGATGTAGCGATGGATCCTTATAGTAGTGATGGTCATGATGGCTTGGTGAAAAACGGAAAAATCCTCAATGATGAAACTTTAGAAATTTTAGGCAGAATGTCTTTGGCGCAGGCAGATGCAGGAGTCGATATCCTCGGGCCTTCTGATATGATGGATGGGAGGGTTGGATTTATCCGGGAGCTGCTTGATGATAATGGATATACTGATACTTCGATTATGTCCTACACTGCTAAGTATGCAAGTGCCTTTTATGGTCCATTCCGGGATGCTTTGGATTCTGCTCCAAAATTTGGGGATAAAAAAACCTATCAGATGAATCCGGCAAATATCAAAGAGGCACTAATCGAGGCAGATTTGGATGCTGCGGAGGGCGCTGACTTTTTGATGGTAAAGCCGGCTTTGGCTTATTTAGATATTATTAAGCTTTTAAATGAGAATTATCCCCTTCCTATAGCTGCTTATAATGTGTCAGGAGAGTATAGTATGATAAAAGCCGCTGGGGAAAGAGGTTGGATTGATCCTGAGCGAGCAATGATGGAATCCCTAATCAGTATTAAACGAGCTGGAGCGAAAGTGATTCTTACTTATTTCGCGAAGGAATTTGCTATGCTGAAAGGCTAAGAGAATATTTGGTTAGAATTTAGATTATGAGGCTGGAGAAATCCAGTCTTTTTTTGTTTTAGGGGGTATATAAATGTCAGTAATTGAAAAAAAATTACACTTTTTTTAAAAATTGGTTAAAAAAAATACTGAATTTTTAAAATTTATATTTTTCGCAATAATTAATAAATAGTTTTAAATATTGAGAAAACAGTCTTTTCAAAATAAAATTTTTTAAAAAATGATTTGACTTATAAAAGTCACTCTATCTGAATTCTCGAAATCGATTTCAAAGAATATTATGGATGATAACAGTATTTTATTTTTCTTTTACAGTGGGTTAAAAAACACCCAATAATTACTAAAATAATGAAGAATCGGCAAAAAATGGTTCACTTATATCATGAAATGGCTAAAAAAATGTTAATGCTTCAAAAAGTGATTTGTTTTTTTATCAAAAATATAATTACATTCGAATCGAGTTATTACTATCAAACCTATAATAAATTCTGAAAAACGTTCAAATTTTAACTTAAAACCTATGAAGTATTTTGTACCCCTAGTAGCTCAAGATATAGGCGCTACAGCAGATTTATCTGCAGAAATTGCTCAAGGGCTATTT
>CAWUWQ010000234.1:0-4906 GCA_963926065.1 uncultured Algoriphagus sp. | reverse complement strand
CGGATTTTACTTTCCTGAGGATTTGGTGCCCCCAAATGAAAATCTGAAGCAAAATATAATTTTTTACCTGAAAGGGGAATGTCTAGCTTGATTGCTTCCATATGGAAAGATAAGAGGCAGGCGCAAAAATAAAAAAGCCTCGAATCAATCGAGGCTTTTGTTAAATTATTAGTTATCTGTTTTGCTTTCAGGGAGAACCTCTGGTTCACCCTGAACTTCGGCTTCACTTTGTACCTCCGGAGTTTCCAGTTTGTCTGCAATCACTTCAGGGGCAGATTCTTTTTTATTAGTAAATGCCTGATAAGTAGTCTCCTTTTCAAAAGGACGCTTACCAATAAGCTTTTCCAAGTCAGCCTGGAAAAGTATTTCTTTTTCCAAAAGCTCTTTGGCCAAAATCTCCAATTCGCTTTTTTTGGAGGTCAACAAGGTTATAGTTCGATCGTAAGCAGAAGCAATCAACTTTCGGACTTCTTCATCGATAGTTTCAGCTGTAGTCTCTGAGTAAGGTTTGGTCATTTTGTATCCATCAGCTTTAGAATCGTAGAAGGAGACATTTCCGATCTTTTCATTCATTCCATATACAGAAACTATAGAGTATGCCATCTTGGTAACACGCTCTAAATCACTTAATGCTCCCGTAGAGATTTTGTTGAATATAATTTGCTCGGCCGCTCTTCCACCAAGAGTCATGCACATTTCGTCAATCAACTGTTCTGTTTGATACAAAAACTGTTCTTTAGGAAGGTATTGTGCATAGCCTAATGCAGCCACCCCACGAGGGACGATACTTACTTTGACCAAAGGATCAGCATGCTCCAGAAACCATCCTGCTACAGCATGACCTGCCTCATGATACGCAACGATTTTCTTTTCATCGGGTGATATGATTTTATTTTTCTTCTCAAGACCACCGATTACTCGGTCTACTGCATCTTGAAAATCTTGCATGTCTACTGCATCTTTATTTCGTCGTGCAGCTATTAAAGCAGCTTCATTACAAACGTTAGCGATTTCAGCGCCTGCAAAACCAGGAGTTTGTGCGGCACATTTCTTAGGATCTACATCGTCTGCCGTTTTAATTGGCTTTAGATGGACTTTGAAAATAGCTTCTCTTCCATTAATATCTGGTTTGTCTATAGAGATCTGACGATCGAATCTTCCCGGTCTTAACAATGCTGAATCCAGGACATCAGGCCTGTTAGTCGCAGCTACCACAATAACTCCACTATCTGTTCCGAAACCATCCATTTCTACCAAAAGGGAGTTTAGGGTATTTTCACGTTCGTCGTTGGAGCCAGGCATTTGTCCTTTACCTCTTGACCTGCCGATTGCGTCGATCTCATCAATAAAGATTATACAAGGTGCTTTTTCTTTTGCTTGCTTAAATAAGTCTCTCACTCGAGCAGCTCCCACACCTACAAACATTTCCACAAAATCAGAACCCGAAAGTGTAAAGAACGGAACTCCAGCCTCACCTGCTACTGCTTTTGCTAGGAGTGTTTTACCTGTTCCTGGAGGGCCTACCAGTAAAGCTCCTTTAGGTATTTTACCACCAAGCCTAGTGAATTTTTCAGGTTTTTTGAGGAATTCAACAATTTCCTGAACTTCTTCTTTAGCTTCATCTAAGCCTGCCACATTGTCAAAAGTGATTTTTACTTTGTTTTCAGCATCGAAGAGTTGCGCCTTGGATTTACCTACGTTGAAAATTTGTCCACCTGGACCTGAAGGGCCAGCCATTCTTCTCATCATAAACCAAAAGAGTACAAACAAAAGAATTAGGAATCCGAAACTTGAAAAATAACTCCCCCAATTTTCCTCATTGGCAACTTTAAGTTCGATTCTATCTGCTTCCGGTACGCTTTCTTTTAAAGTATCAAAATCATTCGCAAACTTATCTAGAGAGGCCACTTGGAAAGAATAGTGTGGTCCTGTAGGATTAAAGAATGCAGAATTGGCTTCCAATTCAGTCTTATATTTGGGGTCTGTCAGTGCGTTACTTTTCAACGTCACATCCACCCGCTCCATGTTTTTGACAATAGTCACTTTGGAAATATCTCCGGCGACATACATATCTTCGAATCTCTTCTGGGTAATATCAATTACTGAATTCCTATTCTGAAAGAAAGTGAGTCCTACAAGAACCAAAACAGCAACTATAATCAACCAAAGTTGAAAATTAGGTTTTTGTGGTGCCTTAGGGACAAATTTTTTTTTATTTTTATTTGCGTCGCTCATTGCTTGGTTATAATTCTATAAACTTATGTTAAAACGGAATCAGGGTTTTAAAGTTTGAAACTTTTAATTGATTTTAGTGATTTTTGCATCTCCCCATAATTCCTCAAGTCCAAAATAATCTCTCTTTTCTTTAAGGAAAATATGGGCAACAACGTTCACGTAATCCATCAGGATCCATTGTCCACTATTTTTCCCTTCTCTTTGCCAAGGACCTTTCTCGCCTGCTTTAAAGACTTCTTCTTCGATGGAATCTGAAATTGCTTCGAGTTGAGTGTCTGAATTTCCGGAGCAAAGGACAAAAAAATCTGTTACAGAGTTTTTGATGCTTCTAAGGTCTAGGATGATAATATCGGAAGCCTTTTTCTCTTCCATTCCTTTTGTGATTATTTTGCTCAGCGCTTCTGCTGTCATATTATTGATTTAATTTTACAAAATCTTCTTCAGAAAATCAGATTTCAGCTATTTTTAAGTTTATGTATAAAATCCTTGCCAACACGATTTTCTTGGGTAAAGATGTTCATTTCCTGCCAGAGTGTCACTCTACCAATGACACTGCATTGAATCTAGTCAAAGATCAGAGTGCATATGAGGGAACTGTGGTTATTACAGATCATCAAACCCAAGGTAAAGGTCAACGAGGGAATAAATGGATAACCGAGAAAGGGTTGAATCTTACTTTCTCTTTGATTTTAAAGCCGAACTTTCTGGACATATCAGAGCAGTTCTACCTTAATATGTCGGTGTCAAATAGTATTCGTAAGCTTTTAAAGGAGTATATCCCCGACATTCAAGTAAAGTGGCCAAATGATTTGATCCTTCCTGATTTCGGTAAAATAGGTGGCATTTTAATTGAAAATTCCTATTTGGGAGCGAATTGGGAATATGCAATCGTAGGTATTGGAATCAATGTCAATCAATTACAATTCGAAAACCCAAAAGCAACATCCCTAGCAAAAGTTACAGGAAGCCAATTTGATTTATCTGAGCTTTTTCGATTGTTACTTATTCAGATTGAGCAGGGCTATATCCAGCTCAGGCGGGGGAAATGGCTTGAAATTAAATCAGAGTATCTGCATAATCTTTACCAAACAGATATTTGGAGTAATTATGAAGATTCATTTGGCAACTTCAGAGGAAAAATTGTGGGGATTTCAGCGCTGGGAAAACTTGAAATCCAACGAGAAAATGGTGAGATTCAACTTTTTGACTTGAAAGAAGTTGTATTCAAAGACTAGAGTTTGATTTTAGATTCCAAATTTTATACGGTACCTTTGCGTGAGTTTTTAAGAATTTAATCAGTAAAAAATAAATATTATGTCAGAAATTAAATCTGAAAAGTTTATCCAATACAAAGTGAAAGACATTTCGCTTGCGGAGTGGGGTAGAAAAGAAATTAAACTAGCTGAAGCAGAAATGCCAGGCCTGATGGCTTTACGTAAAGAACATGGAGCTGCTCAGCCTTTAAAAGGTGCAAGAATTGCAGGATGTCTTCACATGACGATTCAAACTGCAGTTTTGATCGAAACCTTGAAGGCACTTGGTGCAGAAGTGACGTGGTCTTCTTGTAACATTTTTTCAACACAAGATCATGCTGCTGCTGCTATTGCTGCTGCAGGAGTGCAGGTGTATGCTTGGAAAGGTCAAACTGCTGAAGAATTCGATTGGTGTATCGAGCAGACTCTTCTATTTGGGGAAGATCGTCAGCCATTGAATATGATTTTGGATGATGGTGGAGATTTGACCAACATGGTTTTGGATCAATATCCGGAATTGGTAGCAGCGATCAGAGGACTATCTGAAGAGACTACTACTGGTGTTCACAGACTTTATGAGCGTATGAAGAACGGTACACTTCCAATGCCTGCTATCAACGTGAACGACTCGGTAACGAAGTCTAAATTTGATAACAAATACGGCTGTAAAGAATCATTAGTAGATGCGATTCGTCGAGCTACAGATGTAATGATGGCTGGAAAAGTAGCAGTTGTAGCTGGATACGGTGATGTAGGAAAAGGTTCTGCTGCTTCCTTGAAAGGCGCTGGAGCTAGAGTTATTATTACAGAAATCGATCCAATCTGTGCACTTCAAGCTGCAATGGATGGTTTTGCTGTTAAGAAAATGGCAGATGCTGTGAAAGAAGCTGATATCATCGTGACAGCTACTGGGAACAAGGATATCATACACGGTGAGTACTTCAAAGCGATGAAGGATAAGGCTATTTTATGTAATATCGGCCACTTCGACAATGAGATTGACATGGGTTGGTTGAACAAGAACTATGGCCATACTAAAGATGTTATCAAGCCACAAGTGGACTTGTACAATTTGGATGGAAAAGAAATCATTGTGTTGGCAGAAGGCAGATTAGTGAATCTTGGTTGTGCGACTGGTCACCCTTCTTTTGTAATGTCCAATTCATTTACCAATCAGGTTTTGGCGCAGTTAGAGCTTTGGGAAAATTATAAAAATTACGAAATAGGTGTCTATGTGTTGCCTAAGCATTTGGATGAGAAAGTAGCGATGTTACACCTAGCAAAGCTAGGTGTCGAGCTAGATACGCTTTCAACAGATCAGGCACAATATATCGGAGTAGAAGTTCAAGGTCCATTCAAGCCAGAGTATTACCGATATTAATTTTTCAAAAATGTAATTATCAAAGGCCTTGGAGAAA
>CAWUWQ010000233.1:0-14414 GCA_963926065.1 uncultured Algoriphagus sp. | reverse complement strand
TTGTAAACAATATACCTGGAGTTCTCCCGAACTTTATCGAATATGGTAAATCTTAAATCAGACATTTAAAAAATAGAGAATCAATGAATTGAAGTTATGATTAGAATTTAACAAAATCAAGAATGAGTTTTTTTTTACAGAAATCAACTCCTTAAAGTACAAAAAAAATTAATTTTAATTATAAGAGCTTATTCAAATAATCATGCAGATTAAGGAATAATAATATTTGTCAGAATAGTTAATCTTGCCTTTCCTCATAAACTATTCAAATTCCAAGACAAAATAAGCTTGGCATTTGTAACTTTACCAGCTATGACCTTGAGTACCAAATCCGAAAAAATCGACATCGACGACCTCGACCCCAAATCATACATCATCATCAAAAACGCCCGGGTTAATAACCTTAAAAGTCTGAGCGTTGCCATTCCCCGGAATAAGTTTGTAGTGGTCACGGGTCTTTCCGGATCTGGCAAATCATCTCTGGCATTCGATACGCTTTTTGCCGAAGGCCAGCGCATGTATGTGGAAAGCTTAAGTTCCTATGCGCGCCAATTTCTTGGAAGGATGGAGAAACCGGACGTAGAATACATCAAAGGTGTAGCTCCTGCTATCGCGATCCAGCAAAAGGTCAATAACAAAAACCCAAGATCTACTGTCGGCACGACCACTGAGATCTATGATTACCTGAAGCTTCTTTTTTCCCGAGTGGGAAAGACTATTTCGCCCGTTTCCGGCAAAGACGTAAAGCATCACACGGTCACCGATATCGTGAATTACATTCAGAACTTTGACGAAGGCACCAAAGTGATGATCTCTTGTCCGCTTCAGATTGAGCGTGGGCGAAAAATTGAACAGGAATTGGAATTGCTTTTGCAAAAAGGCTATACCAGAATTCTGATCGATGGGGAAGTCTACTTTGTCGAGGACCTGCTCGGAGAAAAGAAAGTGCCCAAAGGAAAGTATGAGATTCTGATTGATCGAGCGAGTGTACAAAAAGACGATGAAGACAATCAATTCAGAATTGCAGATTCTGTACAGACTGCGCTTTTTGAAGGACATGGTGATGTCAAAATCACTGTACCGGAACTAGAAATTAAAAGTTTTTCGGATCGATTTGAATTGGATGGGATGGTGTTCGAACTTCCTACGGTCAATTTCTTTTCTTTCAACAATCCTTTCGGGGCTTGCAAAACCTGTGAAGGCTTTGGAAATGTACTCGGAATCGATCCCGATTTAGTAATTCCGGATAAAGATCTTTCCGTATATGAAGGTGCGCTAGCTCCTTGGCGCGGTGAATCATCCAGGTCTTGGCTAGACCCGCTGCTAAAAAAAGGAATCGAGTTTGACTTTCCGATTCATCGAGCCTATAATGAGCTCAGCGAAAAGGAGCAAGGCTTGCTCTGGACTGGTAATAAATATTTCAAAGGCCTGAATGCTTTTTTTGAAGATCTGGAAACCAAAACCTACAAGATCCAGTATCGGGTGATGCTCTCCCGATTCAGAGGCCGAACGACATGCCCAGATTGTCGGGGAACTCGTTTGCGAAAGGATGCTTCCTTTGTAAAAGTTGCGGAGAAATCCATTCAGGATATTGTGCTGATGCCAATTGATGAGGCTTTACCATTTTTTGAAAAGATTGAACTCGCTCCCCATCAAGCCAAAATCGCCAATCGACTGCTCAAAGAAATCGTCAGCCGATTGGAATTTATGGATCAGGTGGGCTTGGGTTATTTGACTTTGAATCGTCTGACATCCTCCCTCTCAGGTGGGGAATTTCAACGGATCAAAATCGCAACTTCCTTAGGTTCTGCATTGGTAGGTTCGATGTATATTTTGGACGAACCAAGCATTGGTCTGCATCCAAGAGATACTGACAGACTAGTTGGAGTATTGAAATCACTTCGCGATATGGGAAATACCGTGATTGTGGTGGAACATGAGGAAAAGGTCATGAAAGCAGCAGATCAGATTATTGACATTGGTCCAGACGCTGGAGTGAATGGAGGAGAATTACTTTTCCAAGGGACCATCGAAGAATTAATGACTTCCGCTCAAACCTACACTGCAAAATACCTTCGAGGCGAAGAGCAGATTTTCAAAAAAGATGGCAACCGCAAGTGGAAAGATTCACTTATAGTCAAAGGTGCACGGGAAAATAACCTGAAAAACCTGACAGTGAAATTTCCGCTGAATGTCCTAACCACCGTAACCGGAGTTTCTGGTTCCGGAAAATCAACTTTAATCAAAAAGGTCCTTTATCCTGCCCTTGGCAAAATGCTAGGAACGGTCATTGACGAAAGCGGCAAATACGATCGCATTGAAGGGGATTACAAGCAGATCACCCAGGTAGAGTTTGTAGATCAAAATCCCATCGGAAAATCCTCCCGATCAAATCCCGTGACTTATGTGAAGGCCTACGACGCCATTCGAGCACTATTTTCTGAGCAGCCAGTATCGAAGCAACGGGGTTACAAACCAGCTTTTTTCTCCTTCAATGTAGATGGCGGTCGCTGCGAAAACTGTTCTGGTGAAGGGATCACAACTGTGGAAATGCAGTTTATGGCAAACATCCACCTGACTTGCGAATCCTGTAAAGGCAAAAGATTTAAGAATGAGATTCTTGATGTAAAGTACAAGGACAAGGATATTTCCGAAGTCCTCCATATGACCATCGATGAAGCTTTGGTGTATTTCCAGGGCAAAACCCAAATCATCAACAAACTCCAACCGCTTCAGGAAGTAGGCTTGGGCTATATAGGCATGGGTCAAAGTTCAAATACCCTATCTGGTGGGGAAGCTCAGCGAGTTAAGCTTGCCTCTTTCTTAGGTAAAGGCGGTACTAAATCTGGTGATCATATCCTTTTTATCTTTGACGAACCTACAACTGGCCTCCACTTCCACGACATCAAAAAACTACTTCATTCCATCAATGCCTTGATTGATCAGGGACACTCGGTTATTATCATCGAGCACAATACCGAAGTGATCAAGTCTTCTGATTGGGTGATTGATTTGGGACCAGAAGGAGGAAATAGAGGTGGACATTTAACTTTTGCCGGAACTCCCGAGGACTTGGCAAAAGAATCGGAAAACTTTACAGGAAAGTATTTGAGGGAGAGTTTTGTGTGAATAAATATTCCTTTGTTACTTTAGATTCCCTTGGAGTTTTACTTCAATACAAAATAATTTTGGAATCTTAGCTCAGCTGGTTTAGAGCGCTGCTTTGACAGAGCAGAGGTCAGGGGTTCGAATCCCTTAGGTTCCACATTCATTCCTCTATCCTGAAAATCGAAAGTGTGATTTACGATTTTCATGGTAAATCAAAGAAGATCTATTGCTAAATTCCTAGGCCTTCTTGACAGCAAAAAGGCGAACTACGGAAGCCTTCCCTACATGATAAAGTCCTTCGGTTAATTCTGTTTCTTTTTCATAAGCTTCCAAAAAATCAAAGCCTTTAAAATCGTCCATTATCTCTTCCAAATCAAAAAGCATTGACTCATCCTTTGGACCTCCAGCATTCGGATTATCTTTCTGATAAGTAAGATGCTTTTTACTAAAGCATTCTAAAATAAGAATACCTCCATTTTTTAGATACGCACTTAATTTTTGATGAAAAACCCTTCTTTTAACTTCAGGGAAATGAGCAAAGGAAAATGCGATCGCATCAAAATAATTGGCTGGATAATCTGTTGCTTCCAAGTCTTCAACCCGATAGTCAATCGTAACTCCATTTGTCAATGCAAGCTTTTCTGCTTTCTTTTTACCTTCGACACTGATATCAAAAGCAAAAACATCCCAACCTAAATGGGCAGCAAATACAGCATTTCTTCCTTCTCCTTCCGCAGGAAATAAAATCCGTCCAGAAGTCAGATCCAAAAGTTTAGATTTTAAATACTCATTAGGCTCTTTGCCATAAGCAAAGTCTGGTTGACTGTATCGCTGATCCCAAAAATTCATATCAAAATTCCATGTAATAAAAATGGAGTGTCCATTGACTCTCCATTGATCACAAATTTATTTAACACATTGGTTGACATTACTCCATGTGCCTCCATTAATGACATTTTGAAAACCACCCTGTTCTAAAATACTCTTCGCCTGTCCACTTCGATTGCCACTCCTGCAAAAAACCACAATGTTTTTGTTGCCTTTGAATTTTGCCAACTGGCTTCCTATTCTATCCAGGGGAATATTAACTGCGCCTTTTACACTACCTGAAGCAAATTCACCGGCAGATCTTACATCCACCAAAAATGCTCCTTCTTTGATTGCTTCGGTAAGCATTGTATTGTCTGTTCCACCGAAAATCGCTGAGAAAAAACCCATATCTATTCTTGTTTATTAGTCACAATATTATTTCCACTCTCTTTCCATTCTTTCATTCCTCCTGAATAATTCTTGATCTGATTAAATCCATTTTTCATTAATAAAGAATAAGCAATTGCAGCGCGATCCCCACTTTGACAGTGGATCACTACTTGTTTGTCTTTACTGATTTTATCCAAATTATCCTCAATCGTTCCTACGAAAACATGATCAGCCCCTTTCACATGGCCAGCATTAAATTCTGTAGTATTTCTTACGTCAACCACCTGTACCTCATCTTTTTCTGCCAAAACCTTGAACTCTTCAAGATTGATTACCTCTGCTGTTTGCAGGTCCAAGCCCAAATCAGAGATATCCTCAACAAATCCATAAATATTGTCCAGGCCAATTCTCATCAATTTTCTGGTTAAATCCTCCATCTGACTTTTATCTGCCACAAGGATAAATTGCTCCTGATAGTTTAGGATCCACCCTGCCCAAGTAGAAAAGGAATTATTACCCTGAATGTTGATGCTTCCTGGCAAAAACCCTTTAGCAAAATCTACTTTGTCTCTAGTATCTATGACTTTCAATCCATCCTTATACGCGGTTAAGAATTGCTCTTTTGTCAATTTAGCATGCTTAGGTACTTCCACAAGCAAAGGTCTATCTACCTTGTTCAGGCGCTTCATTGTTGCGAAATATTTGGGTGGTTCTGGTTGGCCATCCAAAAGATAATCCACAAAAGCCTTTTCGTCAGTTGCAAACTGAAATGCCCAGTTTCGGATTTTTTCATATCCTATTGTAGAACTAGGTACAGAGCCCAAAGCTTTTCCACAGGCTGAACCTGCGCCATGCCCAGGCCAAACCTGTACATAGTCAGGAAGCTCAGAGAATCGCTGAACAGAATCAAACATTTGCTTAGCACCTATTTCTTGCGTTCCCACAATTCCAGCTGCTTTTTCCAATAAATCAGGTCTGCCAACGTCTCCTACAAAGACAAAGTCTCCTGTAAATACCATCACAGGTTGATCAGTAGCTGGATGATCTGTCAACAAGAAACTAATACTCTCTGGCGTATGTCCAGGGGTATACAGTACTTCCAAGGTCAAGTTCCCTATGTTGATTTTATCCCCGTGCTGCAATCCTTCATGTTCAAATTCATATTGCCATTCTGCAGGTCCTTCATTGGATAGGTAGATTTTGGCACCAGTCACTGCCGCCAATTCTCTAGAACCACTCAGAAAGTCTGCGTGAATATGCGTTTCCGTAATATGAGTGATTTTCATATTGTTCCGCTTAGCGATATCCAAATAAACATCTATATCTCGTTGAGCATCTATTACAATCGCCTCACCTTTAGCTTGGCAACCAATAAAATAACTTGCTTGCGCAAGACTTTTGTCATATACGTGTTGAAAATACATTTTTATCTTTCGTTTTAAATTATGCTTCAAATACGAGATAAATTTATTCCTACACAGGTACTTTTGTCACATTTGGAAGAAGTATCTCCATTTTATTAAAAATCAAGAGGATGGAAATCAAAAGCTTTTTTTTTAATCGGTGTGAGTGCTAACGCCAAATCCTTCTAAATTCAAGTCCTCAATCCTTACCCCCTCCTATGAAAAAACATTTTCTACTGACTTTAATCCTTTTTACCATAACAATTTGCACTTGGGCACAAATCCAGACTCCAGAGCAGTTTCTGGGCTATAAACCCGGTGATCGATTTACTCCACACCATCGAATGGTTGATTATTTTGAGCATGTAGCTGCGAATAATCCGAATGTTAAACTCATCCAGTATGGTGAAACCAACGAAAAGCGCCCGCTGATTATGGCGATTTTTTCCAGCACGGAAAACATGGCGATCTTGGAAGAAATTCGTACAGACAACCTCAAGCGAGCTGGTTTGATGGAAGGAAATCCTATTCACGCCATTCCGGTCAATTGGATGTCATTTAATGTTCATGGAAATGAATCAGTTGGAATGGAAGCGGCAATTTCAGCTTTTTATACGCTCGCCAATCCTGCAAATGCCAAGTCACAGGAATGGTTAAAAAACCAGGTGGTCATCATTGATCCGGCAATCAACCCAGACGGCAGAGATCGCTATTCGAATTGGTACAATCAAAAAATGAACACTACACTTCAGCCAGACCTTCAATCCATGGAGCATAGTGAGCCTTGGCCGGGAGGTCGTGCCAACCACTATTTATTCGACTTGAATCGGGATTGGGCTTGGCAAGTACAAGTGGAATCTCAGGCAAGATTGAAAATGTATCAGCAATGGATGCCACAGCTTCATCTCGACTTTCATGAGCAGGGAATCAACAATCCATTTTACATGGCGCCAGCAGCTGAGCCTTTGCATGAGCAGCTAAGCCCTTTCCAGCATGAGTTTCAGGATATTTTTGGAAGAAATACTGCGAAGTATTTTGATGAAATGGGTAGATTCTATTTCACCAAAGAGCGATTTGATCTGCTTTATCCATCCTATGGAGATTCCTACCCGATGTTCAATGGTGCAATCGGTATGACGATCGAGCAAGGTGGTGGTGGCCAAGCCGGCCGTGGTGGATTCAATTCAGTTGGCGATACGGTTACCTTGAGCTATCGAATAGAAGGACATTACACTGCGGCCATGTCGGCAACGGAAGTGACTAGTCAAAATGCAGAACGGCTTCTTTCGGAGTTTACTAAGTTTTACAAAGACAACTCCACCAACCCGAAAGGCAAATACAAAAGTTTTGTGATCAAAGGGGAAAGTAACCCTGCTCAAGTAGCCAAGTTGCTTGAACTTTTGGATAAAAATGGGATTCGCTATGGCAAAGCTGGCGCAAAGTCAGGTTTAAAAGGTTATGAATATGAAACTGGAAAATCTACAACTTTTGCTACTTCTGCAGAAGATATAGTGATCTCTGCCTATCAACCAAAGTCTGTTTTGGCACAGGTGTTTTTCGAGCCAAAACCACAACTCAACGATAGCATTACTTACGATATCACGAGCTGGGCAATGCCCTATGCTTACAATGTGGAAGCCTATGCTTTGGAAACCCGATTGGATCCGGCTGGAGCTTATGAAAAGCCAGATTTCACAGTAAATATCGCAGGCAAAACTCCAGTGGCCTATATCGCTGGATGGCATGGAACTCGTGATGCAGCTTTTCTATCGGCACTGTTGAATCAGGGAATCCGTGTAAAATATCCGGAATTTCCTTTTAAAACAGAAGGCAAAAGCTTTCCGGCAGGAACCCTGCTGATCACTAAAGGTGGAAATGAATACGTGGCCAACTTTGATCAAAAAGTGGTGGAGACTGCCAACAAATTTGGCATCCAGCTCGAAACAACCATGACTGGCTATGTGGAAGAAGGCAAGGATTTCGGTTCTCCGAATATCCGAGTGATCCAAGCTCCAAAAGTCGCATTAGTAGGAGGGCAAGGGACAAATTCCCTTGGATTCGGTGAAATTTGGCACTTTTTCGAAAAGGAGCTCAACTATCCATTAAGCACTTTGGAACTAGAAGATATGGCTCGCTATGATCTCAACAAATACGATATAATCATCCTGCCATCAACCCGCGGAGGAAGCCTAAACAAAGCTGCTCAGGACAAGGTAATGGACTGGGTAAAAGCAGGTGGGAAGCTGATAGCAATCGACGGTTCTTTAAATTTCTTTGCGAATAAAGAGGGATTTGCGTTGAAGAATTTTGACACAGACGAGGAGAAGAAAGCAGCAGAAAAAGCAGCAGACTCGCTTGCAAAAGCTGAGCGATTGGCTCCTTACATAGAAGGTGAGCGATTGTCGATCTCAGGAGGAGCTGCTGGCGCAATCTACCAAGTAGCAATGGATGAAACACACCCACTAGGATATGGTACGGGTGGCAAATTCTATACTTTGAAGAATAACTCCAGCAAATATGCTTACCTGACGGATGGCGTAAATGCAGGTAAAATCATTTCGAATGATTCTTATCGAACTGGCTATATCGGCTACAAAATCAAATCTTCCATGGGAGGATCTCTGGCGATTGGAGCTGAGAATCTTGGTCGTGGCGAGATAGTTTACTTTGTGGATAACCCGATCTTCCGTGGCTTCTGGGAAGCTGGAAAGTTGGTATTAAGTAATGCAATCTTTATGGTGGGACAGTAAGAAGATGTAAGATTTTAGATATAATAAAGGATTTACCGGCTGCTGAAAAGTGGCCGGTTTTTTTGTGGTCGGATAAAACCAACTTGACATTCTGAATTACTCAAGCCTATTTTGTCAATTAGAAACAATAATACTCCTTTTAAATAATGTTTTGGCGAAAAATGGATTCAAAGTAATTTTCTGAAAGGAGATTACTTATATTTTCTTACCAATCAATCCTTTATCAAGACACCCAAAATTATGAAGAACAATAGAAGAGACTTTTTCAAAAAGATAGGAGTAGGCACAGCAGGTCTAGGGCTTGCTTCCACGATTCCATTTACTTCCTGTGCCTCAGATTCGAAAGAAGCGCTCGACTCAGATGAGCAATTTCTCCAAATCGGAGATGATATTGCTATCGCAGAAACCACCCAAGGAAAAGTCAGAGGATACCTGTTAAATGGAATCTATACCTATTTGGGTATTCCTTATGGCGCAGACACTTCCGGGAAAAATCGCTTTATGCCTCCTCAAAAGCCAGACCCCTGGTCTGATGTAAAGTCTACGGTCTGGTGGGGAAATACAGCACCACAAATCATGGACAATCGTTATGCGAATGTGAATGCTTCATTTGCAGACCATTGGAATTACGATGATCTCAGCGAGGATTGCCTCCGTCTGAATGTATGGACTCCACAAATTGTAAATGGAAAAAATCGGCCCGTAATGCTTTGGCTTCATGGAGGCGGATTCACCAATGGAAACGCCGTGGAGCAAGATGGGTATCATGGGGAAAACTTCGCTAAAAAAGGAGACGTAGTCTTCGTTTCGATCAATCACCGCTTGGGTCCCTTGGGATTCACTGACTTATCGGGCGTAGGAGGAGAAAAGTATGCCGCTTCCGGCAACGTCAGCCAATTGGATATCATCGCTGCCTTGGAATGGATACGAGATAACATCTCCAATTTTGGAGGTGACCCAAGCAATGTCACCATTATGGGCCAATCTGGGGGTGGCGCAAAAGTCACCTGTACCATGGCAATGCCTGCTTCAGCCGGATTGGTGCATAAGGGAGTGGCGCTGAGCGGATCCATGCTGGTCGCAAATGAGCAAAGCTACAGTCAAAAATTAGGGCAATATGTGATGGAAACTGCTGGCTTAACGCCGGCAACTTTGGATCAACTTCAGGATTTGAGTTGGAGGGCCTATATCGATGTGGCCAATGAAGCCTTGGCACGGATGAGAAAGGAAAATCCTCAGCCAGGTTTCCGTGGTGGATTTGGACCGGTGGCAGATGGAGTTCACGTTCCGAAAGGAGAGTTTTTCACAGAAACCGCAAGTCATGCAGCAACTATGCCTCTGATTATTTGTACGACATTTCATGAGTGGAATCCTACCCGTACCTCCCCTGAACTCGAAAAAATCGATATTCCAGGTGTGGTGGAGAAAATCAAGGAGCGTTTTGGAGATCAATCTGAAGCCATTGTTGCTGCGTACCAAAAAGACTTCCCGAGTGCATCCCCATCAGATATTTGGGCGATGGTTCTTTCGAACAGACAAAATGCAGTCAAAGCCGCAAATGCAAAATCCACCCAATCGGCTCCGGTTTACTTAGCTTGGTTTGGATGGGAACCCAATCTTTACTCTGGTCGAATGAAGGCTTTTCACTGCATTGATATTTGCTTTTGGTATGCGAATACCGATCGAATGTACACCCATACCGGAGGTGGAAGTCGACCAAGAGCCCTTTCCGAAGGAATGTCATCCGCTTTGATTTCCTTTATGAAAACCGGAGATCCCAATGGCAGCAAACTTCCATCATGGCCAAAGTATTCGGCTGAAAATGGAGAAACTATGATTTTGAATGATCAGAGCGAAGTCAAAAACAAACCAGACGGAACTGGCTTAGCCAGTTTACCTGCATAATAACTTAGAAAAAGGGACTCAATTGAGTCCCTTTTTCTTTTCATCTCAAATAAATAGGATAGGTGATTTTATTTATAAAGGGAAAGACTTAGTTTAACTTCCATGAAATGCTACTCCTTCTATATAATCATTCTGTTATCCTTCCTTTTTTCCTGTGATTCTTCAGCGATTCCTCAAGAAATCATCCTGGAAAAACTAATGGAAAGCACCCAAAGTTGGAATGGGGAGACACTTCCACACTATCCTTTGGGCCAACCAAAAGTCACTATAATCAAAGTAACCATTCCACCCAACGTTAAATTGGAACTTCACGAGCATTTGGTCATCAATGCCGGAGTATTGATCAAAGGGGAATTGACCGTTGTCGATGAACATGGGAATAAACTTGAATTAAAAGCAGGTGACCCAATTGTCGAGCTAGTCAATACTTTCCACTATGGAATAAATGAAGGATCTGAAACTGCAGAAATCATCGTCGTATATGCAGGCGATGTAGCTACTCCGATTACTGTAATCAAAAAATGAAAATCCTAACCTTAGCCCTCTGGCTAATTTCATCTTACGTTTTTGCGCAAAACAAAGAAAGTTATCATGTTATTAACATTCTTGGAGCAACGACCTATTCCACACCAGACTTTAATGCACAAATTATTGGAAGAATAGATTTTGGGAAAATTCTTTATTTCGAAAAAGTTCTTGACAAAACTTCGAAAAAGCGAGTATCAACAGAATTGGAGTTAGAAGGTAATTGGATTAAAATTATACTTGACTCTAGTTATGGCTACATTTTCAGCTCAGACTTATCCATAAAACCTACTGAATTAATCATTGATCACAATGATTTGCAAACAGTAAACTTACTTGGTAAGGAGTTGGAAAAAGAAAAAACAACCGAAGAAGTTACTGGAGAATTCGGTACGTTTCCTTTGGTAAAAATCAAAACAAAATTTGAAAGGGCTGTTCTCAATGAGGAAATATCCGACGGATGCCACAGTTGGGAATACACCTTAGAAGACTTTACTCTCTCAGAAGCTTATCATCAGTTAATCAACTTGACCTCCGAAAAATACACGAACCAAATTGAAATTCCAGCAACCATCTCCCGTAAAGGGAATGTTTGGAATTTTTCAGACCTCGATGCGATCCAAGAATTGCAATTGCATGACTTGGGAGACGGTAAATTCAAGATTACTTTATATTCCTGCACCTAAGAAAACCTACTGCTTTTTTATATTTTGCGTATGATTTCACCCCAATCATTCCATGTCTGAATTTGATTACATCATTGTTGGTGCCGGTTCGGCAGGTTGTGTCATAGCAAACCGTCTTTCAGAGGATCCTTCAAACAAAGTTTTACTTTTAGAAGCTGGTGCACCTGACAAAAAACTAGAAATCAAAATTCCTGGAGCTTACACCAAGCTACATAGATCTGAAGTGGATTGGGGCTTTTGGTCGGAACCTCAAGAGCAATTGGACGGCAGAAAACTCTTTCTTCCAAGAGGTAAAACACTCGGAGGCAGCTCCTCCACCAATGCAATGGCTTATGTTCGTGGTAATAGCGCAGACTACGATGAGTGGGCCGCTTTGGGAAATAAAGGTTGGGACTACGAATCAGTTTTACCTTATTTCAAAAAATCCGAATCCAACGAAGATATCCACAATGAATTTCATGGTAAATCTGGTCCCTTAAATGTGACTTTCGCAAAAGGTTATAAAACCCCCTTTGCAGATGCATTTGTAGAAGCTTGCGCGGAAAATGGAATTCCAAAAAATCCAGATTACAATGGGGCGGAGCAAGCTGGCGCAAGTCTGATGCAGTTTACCATCAAAAATGGCAAGAGACATAGCACTGCTGGTGCTTTTCTTAAACCTATTCTCAAAAGGAGTAATCTTACCATCAAAACTCAAACTCTGGTAAGTCGCGTCCTGCTGAAAAATGATATAGCGATCGGTGTAGAGGCAATCAATCGAAAAGGTGGAGTTGAGCAAATTTTCGCAAACAAAGAAGTAATCCTTTCTGCTGGGGCATTCCAATCTCCACAGATTCTGATGCTTTCCGGAATTGGAGATCCGGACGAATTAAAACCTTTTGGAATCGAATCTAAGGTGAATCTCCCTGGAGTAGGTAAAAACCTTCAGGATCATTTATTCTTTAATTGCTCCGCTTTAAGTAAAAAACAAGAAGGCTTCAATCATCATACCACTCCTTTGAATCAATTCAAAGGGATTATCCAACTTTTCCTGAGCCAAAAAGGGGCTTTGACTTGCAGCCCACTGGAAGCGGTCGCCTTTTACAATACCAATGAAGAATCTGGAGTAGATTTTCAATTTCACTTTGCCCCAATTCAAATTGGAGCTGATTACAAAACAGACTTCCATGATATTTCCACATTTCCAACAGTAGATGGCTTTACAATTTTACCTAGCCTAATCAAGCCGAAAAGTAAAGGGTTTGTGACTTTGAAATCAGCTGACCCAATGGCAGCTCCTTTAATTCAACCTAATTTCCTCACAGAAAAAGCAGATTGGGAGACTTTGATTCGTGGTACCAGAAAGGCCCTCGAATTACTGAATTCAGATGCTTTTGCCCCTTACCGGAAAGCGATAATCACTCCTCCCGATCAATCAGATGAAGGGATCATCTCCCATATCAAAAAATCTGTGGAGACCATTTATCATCCTGTGGGTACTTGCAAAATGGGCAATGATGAATTTGCCGTTGTGAATGAAAAACTCCAAGTTCATGGAATTCGAAATTTACGAATTGCAGATGCCTCCATCATGCCGAAGATTGTTTCTGGAAATACAAATGCGGCCTGTATCATGATTGGGGAGAAAGCCGCAGATCTCATCCTGAAATAAACTTCGGACAGTTCTTTTATTGAAAATAATGTGGATAACTTGGAAAAGCTTAGAATAGTATAGCACACATTACACCTGATTTACCGCTTCAATTAACCATAAGTCACATATAATCAATTGTTTGTTTTAAATTTTGTTTATTGAGAAAATCGAGTTTCCATTTCTGTAACCTTCACCTATTCATTAACCCAAAATGAGAAAATTCTTCCAATTATCCTTTAGCTTTTTTCTCTTTTTCAACTTATCCACATTTGCACAGCTATCCCAGCAAAGCAGGGATTCCATCGCAAAGCTCAGTCAAGCCGATCACCGATTGATGATGCAGGAACTTGGTTTAGACTCACTAAGGCTAGGTCCTTCCGGCAATCCTGCTGCCCCAAATGCAGCTAACTCAGATGAATCCAAAGCCACACCTTATAGCAACTTACCCGACCCGCTGATTTTTGAAAATAGAAGTCCTGTGAAGAACGAGAAAGATTGGGAAAAAAGAAGGGAAGAGCTGAAAGAGCATTTCGCAAGGGAAATCTATGGTCGAATGCCTGAAAATATCCCAAATGTAACCTGGAAAATCATTGAGGAGAAAGACAGCCTTTTCGGAGATGTAAAAGCACGATTCAAGAAATTGATCGGGCATGTGGATAACTCTTCCTATCCAGACCTCGAAGTAAACTTAGAATTGATGATGGCCACTCCCTTGGAAGCAAAAAGTGCTGTTCCCTTAATCATGCAATTCAGTTGGGTTTGGCCAGTGGGCATGAACCGTCCAAAGCCTGAAGGTCCAACCTGGCAAGAACAAATCTTAAATGAAGGCTGGGGTTTTGCGATGATCATTCCGACAAGTTTCCAAGCAGATAATGGCGCAGGCCTTCGAGCTGGAATAATTGGCCTAGTCAATAGGGGCGAGCCTCGGAAATTAGATGATTGGGGAACACTCCGTGCTTGGGGCTGGGGAGCTAGCCGCGCTTTAGATTATTTAGAATCCGATCCTTTGGTAGATGCCAAGAAGGTCGGAATCGAAGGCTTGTCTCGCTATGGAAAAGCTGCCTTGGTAGCTATGGTAGACGAACCTAGATTTGCCATTGGTTTCTTTGCCTCTTCAGGCGCAGGAGGCACAAAGGTTTTTCGTAGAATTTATGGAGAGCAGGTGGAAAACCTCGCTTCTGCTGGCGAATACCATTGGTTTACT
>CAWUWQ010000232.1:0-15930 GCA_963926065.1 uncultured Algoriphagus sp. | reverse complement strand
TCGCTTTTTCATGTGAATCTCCAAAAACAGAAAGGTCTGCGATAGCTGCGAAAGAAATTTCCCCTGAATTCAAAAAAGTACTGGATGCTCATGGGGACTGGAGCAAATGGATAAATGCTGAAGGCTTTAGCTATGCACTCGTCCATGAGACAAATCTCACTCAGGAAAGTCATTTTATAAATCTAAAAAGTAGAAAGGTGAGAATCTCATCAGGATTTTTTGAGATAGGATTTGATGGGGAGCAGACATGGATCAGTCCAAATCGTGAAGCTTATTCAGGCAAATCAATAAAGTTTTATCAAAACCTATATTTTTACTTTTTCTCGATCCCCTTTGTCCTGACCGATCCAGGAGTGACGGTAGAAAAGGTAGAAGACAAACTGTTGAATGGCAAAACTTACCCTACTTTTCGGGCAAAGTTTGACTCCAATGTGGGTGACAGTCCAGAAGATCAATATTTTCTCCTGATCAACCCAGAGACAAATCAACTGGAATACTTATTATACACAGTCACTTATTTTGGCGATACCTCTCCCAGTTTTAATGCCTTGAAATACGAGGACTATCGAGATAATAATGGAATCTTTTTCCCTAGAATTCTTACTGGATATGTCTATGAAAACGATTCTACAGGAGCAATACGCTACAATTTGAGTTTTGGAGATGTTTTATTACTACCCAACGAATTCGATGCGTCGCTATTTGAAAAACCTAGTACAGGTGTTTACGCGGACTAGGATACTATTTGGGAGATAATTACGTCAGTTTCCAGCTTAGATTTTGCACCACCGCCATAGCTCCCTTGGACGGGTAAAGTCTTGCTTGGGTCTGGATGATAGGCCAGAGGAACATACAATTGATTGGTCAATAGACCCAAACTTGGGTCTAAACCAATCCATCCTGCACCCGGTAAGTAGGTCTGAAGCCACGCGTGAAGCTCATGTCCTGATGCTACTTCAGGATTAAAGGCATAGCCACTCACAAATCTGCTTGCCAAACCTAAGCTTCCGAGCATATTCATTTGCATCCAAGCCAAATCACGACAAGATCCTTTCTGGAGTCCAAACGTTTTGTCCGTGGTCCATAAATCTTCCTCCTCACGAATGATATGCGTCCAATTCGCGTGAATATACGCTGTCAACTTCACTAGAAAATCCAAAAACGAATCAGCTTTCAACAGTATCGATCTGGTGAATTCACTTAAGTCCGCTGTGAATTCACGATGAATATATGGTTGAATTAATTGCACCGAATCATCTCTATAAGTGAATTCGTTGAAATCGGGAGAGTTGAAATCTGAAATAAAATAAGGATCGATAATAAAGCCAAAAGGATTGATGTCAATACAATCGATTAGCATTTCGCTTTGGATCATCAGTCGATCTGTAGGATCAGCAAACCAAACTTGTACAAATGAATTTCCAACCAAATCAGTCTTGTTCCCCTTTCCATTTGGGTTGGGATTAATCGTTAGCTTAGATTCAAGGATTCTTTGAAACTCTTGGAATTGCGGTAAGAGATAGAGGCGATGAACCCCAAGACTTACGAAATCAGAATAGTAATAAGTAGTACTATGTTTTATTTTTATTTTCATCCGTAGGCCTATTCCGAAGAAATAGACAATAAGTCTGGTTCAAATGCTTTCTTTAAAGTATCCGCCGGAAGCTCATTGATAGCATTTCGTAAACGCTCATTCCAAAAAGCGGAGATGTGCTCAAGTTCTTTTTGCTCGAATCGCTTTTCAATAGTGTGGAAACTATCGTTTTCCAACACTACTGTATCAATTGGAAAATCAACATCGTTTGCACAAATTCGGGTCGCATCAAAAGCTAAGAATGCACATTTCAAGGCATAATCGAGTGAATTTTCATAGCTGAGAGATCGCCGAAGAACCGGATTTCCGAAACCGGTATTTCCAATTATCACGAAAGGAGTTCCTTTACGGATTTCGATCCAGTTCCCCTGAGGATAAAGTAGATAAAGCTTAGGTTCCTCATCTTCCTGAAGTTGCCCACCTATGATAGAGTATACGTTAAAATTCAATCCAGCGGCTTCCAAAAACTCTTTATCTTCTTTGGCTACTGCTCGGACTTGATTGCCAAATTCATTTACCGCATGATACAATTTAGTAAATGACTCATCAGAGCGTTCGATCACTTCTGAGAAATAAGTAATCGCCTTATCACGTACAGACCTCAGACCAGAGGTCATGATGAAAAACGAATGTTTCTCTCGATTGACTGTATAAACTTTTTTGGATGAGGTAGTCTCACTTCCAGAAGTGATGCGAGTATCGGAGAGTCCGACAATCCCATCTTTTGTTTTTATGCCGAGGCAAAAGGTCATTCTTGAGTCATTGGTTGTGAAGTGAAGTTATCTCTTAAGGTGAAGAAATTACTATTAATATGTTGGGATATAGCATTCAGCTTAAACTGCATTTCATCCAGGTATTCGTGAAGTCCATACTTGATTATTTCACTGACTTCAGCAAATTCTAGTTTGGATCTAAGCTCCCCAATAGACCTTTCGGCATTATTTTTATATCCTTCTCCTAAATTACCCGAAATATGGTGTAAGCAATTTTCAGCCTCTTTGATGCAATAATAAATCGATCTTGGGAAATATTTATTTAAAACCAAAAACTCCACCACACTGGAGGGGGCAATATTTCCATAGGTTCTTCGGTACGTATTGAAAGCTGTGACTGACTTAAGCAAAGCCATCCAGTGCAGGAAATCCAAAGGCGTACCTACCTCCTCTTCTGAAGGCAAGAGAATATGATACTTCACATCCAAGATTCTGGAAGTTTTGTCGGCCCGCTCGAGGAATTGACCCAACTGCCGGAAATACCATCCCTCGGTTCGAGCCAAACTACTATCTGCTATTCCATAAAGTAGGAGGATTTGATTTTTAACTTTTTCGTAGAAAGCTCGAGGATCTTCCTTTTTCCAAATTTTCTTTTCCAGCCCTTCTTGCATCATGTAGTGCAACTCGTTGCACTTCTCCCAAGTTTCTTTACTGAGATTTTCACGAATGATCCTGGCGTTTTCCCGAGCACTTCGAACAGCTGAAAGCATTGAATTCGGATTCTTCTCATCAAAAGTTAAAAAGAACAATACTTTTTTGCTATCGAATCCATGGTTGTGGGCATTATATAAATCCAAATCTCCTGTGGCTACCACGAGTGGCTTCCATTGCTCCTTCATATCGATGGGGAGATCCTGCATCAAATTGAAATTCACATCGATGAATCTTGCATAATTCTCTGCCCGTTCTAGGTATCTGCCTAGCCAATATATATGGTTTGCTACTCTGCTTAGCATTATTTTTAAATTTAAAATGAATTCTCGCTTTTCTTGAAAATGGAAAAGCAACATCGGATTTATTATTCCTAAACTGAGTAATCTACCAGTAACAAATCAGTAGGCAATCGAAATTTGGCCATTCTCTAACTCACACTACAACCAAACATCAGACACCCAGCATCAAGTTTGCTAATACAAAACCCAAGTATCCTTACTTCCTCCACCTTGGGAGCTATTCACCACAAGAGAGCCTTTTTTCAAGGCTACTCGCGTTAAGGCACCGGGGATTACTTCGATTTCCTTTCCGTACAAAATATAAGGTCGGAGATCCACGTGTCTTCCTTCGATTCCTTCGTCGGTCAGGGTAGGTACGGTGGAAAGCGAGAGCGTAGGCTGAGCGATGTAATTGGTTGGATTATTCTTAATCAATTCCCTGAATTTGTCGTGCTCTTCTTTGGTTGATTTTGGTCCGATCAACATCCCATAACCTCCTGCAGCGTTCGTTTCTTTGACCACTAATTGGTCGATATGATCTAAGACGTACTGACGATCAGCTTCCTCTCGGCAGAGGTAAGTGGGCACATTATTTAAAATTGGCTCTTCGTTCAGGTAATATTTAATGATTTTTGGAACATAAGCATAAACAGCTTTATCATCCGCTACCCCTGTGCCTGGCGCATTTGCTAAAGCGATATTTCCAGCTTTATACGCTTCGAAAAGTCCCGGCACACCAAGCATAGAATCTGGATTGAAAGTCAATGGGTCTAGGAAAGTGTCATCAATTCGACGATACAAGACATCGATTTGCTGGAGACCTTGTGTAGTCTGCATGTAGACAATTTTATTCTCTACAATAAGATCTACCCCAGAAACCAGCTCTACTCCCATTTGCAAAGCAAGGTAAGAATGCTCGTAATAGGCAGAATTGTAAATCCCAGGAGTCAATACACCCACCACAGGCTTAGGCTTATCCGAGAGATTCTGGAGCATCCGTAGAAGTTTTGCAGGATAATCTGATACCGGCATTACTCCACGCTTGTAGAAAAGTTGTGGATAAGCCCGTTTGATAATCTCCCTACTTTCGAGCATATAAGACACCCCTGATGGACAGCGAAGATTATCCTCCAAAATATAATATTCTCCATCTTTAGCTTTGACTAAATCCGTACCTATGATATGACACCATATCCCTTTGGGGGGAGTTAATCCGACGCAAGGCTCAAGGTAATCTTTACTCTTTAAGATCAAGTCTGAGGGGATTATTCCATCTTTTAAAATGCGACGCTCATTATAAATATCCTGTAAGAACATGTTTAACGCATTCGTTCGCTGTTTCAATCCAGCCTCTAATTTTCGCCATTCTCCATTCGGAATTATGCGCGGAATGATATCCAAGTGGAGGATTTTTTCTAATCCTTGATTATCGTGATACACATTAAAAGTCATCCCCATCGAGCGCTGAGTCTGATTTGCTGAGAATTGCAGGTGACGCATTTTCTTAGCTGTGTTTTTTTTCAAGGTCTCATAAAACTCCAAATAATGCGCTCGGGTCTCCCCTTCCGGAGTAAACATTTCATCGTAATGTTCTCCTGATTTATAGCCTTCTGTTTTCATGAAGTTCAACGATTGGTTATTTCCTAAAAATATAGCTGTATTTAATGAAATTAAAAAAATCGCTTTGTGTATTTACGAATAATTTAATATTTCATTCTATTTGTTAGATATAGGTTAAAAAGCAGTGTGCTTTGAGTTTTATTAGTCATAAGTAAAATAAGGATTCTACCTTTAAGCAATGGTAAAACGACTTTTGAATATTCAAGATGCGGAATGGGTCAAGCGAGTGACCGTCTGGAGACACATCAAAGATTCCTTGTTTATCCTGATCGGTGTAGTGATGGCGAGTATTGGTCTTAAAGGTTTTTTGCTGCCTAATGGCTTTTTCGATGGGGGTGCAATGGGGATTTCCTTGCTACTGGAACTCCTGACCCCGATGAATCTTTCCGTATTGATCATTTTAGTCAATCTCCCATTTATCTTTCTAGGCGCAAGGCAGATTTCTTTGACCTTTGCGATCAAGAGTACCGTCGCCATTTTTGGTTTGGCACTACTGGTTCACTTTATTGAATTCCCAACAATCACTGCGGACAAGCTACTAATTGCAGTTTTTGGTGGTTTTTTCCTAGGAAGTGGAATTGGATTTGCAATCAGAGGTGGGGCGGTAATTGATGGGACAGAAGTGTTGGCGATTTCTGTAAGTAGAAAGTCCAGTTTGACTGTTGGTGACTTTATCACTGTATTCAATGTATTCCTGTTCATAGTGGCTGCCTTTTTTGTGAATCTGGAAACTGCCATGTATTCACTGCTCACCTATTTCTCGGCTTCGAAAACCGTTGACTTCATTATCAACGGAGTGGAAGAATACCTAGGAGTAATGATTATGTCTCCTCTTGCTGAGGAAATTAAATCAATGATTTCTCATGATTTAAGCAGGGGCGTAACTGTCTTGAAATCAGACGGAGGCTATGGGGAAAAAGCCAAGTTGCTTCCCGACCGGAAAGTACTTTTCTGCGTGATCACACGATTAGAAGTGACACGGATGCTTACGGAAATCGATAAGATCGACCCTACGGCATTTGTGATCCAATACCCTATCAAAGACACGAAAGGCGGGATGATCAAGAAAAGACCGTTGCATTAAAAAATAGTAGCTAGACTTAAGAACCAAGAACCAGGATATATTCGAATCTCTTTGCTCTTGTTTCTAAAATCTAACATCTAGATCCTTGACAATAATAACTTAAGATATCGTCGACCCGCTTGCAGTTCCCTCATGTGGCTGAATAAGTTTCAACTTACCGTCTTTGTCTTCCGCCATCAAAATCATCCCCTCAGAGTCGATTCCCATCATCTTTCGTGGAGCGAGATTGATCAACATCATCACTTGTTTTCCTATCAAAAACTCCGGCTCAAAATGTTCGGCTACGCCACTCAAAACCGTACGATGACCAAGTCCTGTATCGACCTTTAGCTTGATTAGCTTTTTGGATTTCGCCATTTTCTCCGCTTCCAAAACAGTCACAATACGCATGTCTAATTTTGCAAAATCATCATAGGTGATCA
The DNA here is from genome assembly GCA_963926065.1 of uncultured Algoriphagus sp. Classification (GTDB taxonomy): domain Bacteria; phylum Bacteroidota; class Bacteroidia; order Cytophagales; family Cyclobacteriaceae; genus Algoriphagus. The sequence continues at coordinate 9,505 of CAWUWQ010000232.1, read as the reverse complement.
CATCTTTCATCACCGGAACTGGTACATTTTCAGCTTCATTCATTTTCTTGGCATCTAATAGTTTTTGAACTTGTTTCTCTACGGTTTCGTCTTCGATTTTATCAAATAATAAACCCATTTCACCCAGCGCTTTTCCTCCCTTGAGTAAATCGGCAGAACCAGCATCATCCCATTTGATATGTTTTAAATCAAATAAAGACACCAATTTGGCAGCAGTAAATGGTAAAAATGGTTCTGAAACAATCGCAAGGTTTGCAGCGATATTCAAAGCGATATTTAAGATCGTTGCCGTACGCGGTTGATCTGTTTTGATTACTTTCCAAGGCTCTGTATCTGCCAGGTATTTGTTACCAAGACGAGCGAGATCCATCATAATACCCAATGCTTCTCGGAATCGATAGCGCTCAATCGAAGCTGCAATTTTCTCAGGAAAGGCCTCCAACTCCGCAATCACTTCTTGGTCGTGGGTAGTTAGTGCACCTTTCAATGGAACCACTCCTTGAAAATACTTATGGGTTAATACCACTGCACGATTGACGAAATTGCCATAGATCGCGACTAGTTCTGAATTATTACGCGTTTGGAAATCCTTCCAAGTAAAATCATTATCCTTGGTTTCAGGAGAATTGGCAGTCAAGACATAGCGAAGCACATCTTGTTGACCTGGGAATTCTTCGAGGTATTCATGAAGCCAAACAGCCCAATTTCGTGAAGTGGAAATCTTATCTCCTTCCAAATTCAAAAACTCATTTGCTGGCACATTCTCAGGAAGGATAAATTCACCTTGAGTCTTAAGAATCGCTGGGAAAATAATGCAGTGGAATACGATATTATCTTTTCCAATAAAGTGCACCAATTTGGTGTCCTTGTCTTTCCAGTACGGTTCCCAATCGATTCCTTTTTCTGCTGCCCATTCTTTTGTTGAAGAGATGTAACCAATCGGAGCATCAAACCACACATAAAGCACTTTACCTTCGGCCCCATCCACTGGGACAGGAATTCCCCAGTCCATATCGCGAGTCATCGATCTTGCTTGTAGTCCATCTCCGGCTTCCAACCAAGATCTACACTGCCCGAGTACATTGTTTTTCCAATCTGAGGCGTGCTCCTCCAAAATCCACTTTTTCAAAAAATCGGTATACTTAGCCAAATCAAGGAACCAGTGCTTGGTCTCCTTCAAGATGGGAGTTCGACCGCTCAATTTTGATTTAGGATTGATTAATTCTGTTGGGCTCAATGAAGTGCCGCATCGCTCACATTGATCTCCGTATGCATGCTCATTACCACATTTTGGGCAAGTACCCTCAATGTATCGATCGGCTAAAAATTGGTTGGCTTCCTCGTCATAGTACTGCTCGGTAACTTGCTCAAGAAATTCACCTTTATCGTACAGATTCTTGAAAAGTTCTTGGGCAGTCTCATGATGGATCTTTGCAGAAGTCCGGGAATAATGATCGAAGCTGATTCCGAATTCGCCAAAACTTGCCTTCATCATCTCATGGTATCTATCCACGATTTCCTGAGGAGTTTTATTCTCTTTTTTAGCTTTGATAGTGATCGCTACGCCATGCTCATCAGATCCGCACACATAGGCTACATCTCTTCCTCTGCTACGCAAATATCGAACGTAACTATCTGAAGGAATGTAACATCCAGCCAAATGTCCGATATGAAGTGGTCCATTGGCATAAGGAAGAGCGGAGGTGACGGTATAACGTTTAAAATTCTTAGAACTCATAGTTTATTAATAATCAAATCTTCAGAGAAAATGACGACAGGAAAGTCTATTATATAATAGTCGCAAAGATAGGGAAATCAACCAAAGGAGGCCTCAGGCATTGACAAATTCGTTTCTAGCTTCTTCAGTTAGAATCCCATTATAGATTATTGTGATCGCCTGATCATAGATTTGAGAAGGGCTAAGCGTCATCTGTTTGGTAATGTCTTCCGGAAAATTGCTAAGGAATTTGGGGTCCAAAAGTGATTGTACAGCCGCTGCATATAGCATCACCATCAGGCTCACATTGATAAGGGGATTTACAAGTCCTTGGTCTACACCTTGGTTAATTAGCTTTTGAAATCGGATATAAGCCGATTCATTTATGTAGATCCGAAGCTCTTCCCAGATCTCCGGCGCATATTCCCGAAGGTCTTCAAAAAGTTCAGGATTAATCGGTGCGAGATGAGTGGCGATTACCGTGAGCGTGGACTTAAGCTTCAGTGGAAATGGGATGTACTTATTTTCGAGAATTGCCTCCACTTTAGCAGTCAACTTTGTTTTTAGAATTTCAAAAGAGGCAGAAAGCAGTTCAAGCTTTCCCGGAAAGTATTTATAAAGCGTCTTTTTGCTCATCGAAAGTGAATTCGCAATATCATCCATGGTAGTATGCCGATATCCTTTCTCCAAAAAAAGGGAGTAGGCTGACTCCAAAATTCTACGTTCAATTGCTGGTTTTTTGGTCATGGGAAGGGTATGCAAAACCAAAGATAGGTAATAGAAGCCTTTCAAAAAGTATTCATTAGCTTAACAAACTCCACCACTTTTGAATTGCTCTTTGGCTTTCCAAAATGTACTTTTACGCGAATGATTTTTCCAGAATACACATGACTCACGCAGAAGCTGAACTCCGAATCACCCAACTCTCTGATCAAATCAACCATCACAACTCCCTTTATTATCAAGAAAGTAGTCCCGAAATCTCTGATTATGAATTCGATGCACTTTTGGAGGAATTGGTTCGATTGGAAAATCAGTTTCCAGAATTATTGAGGTCGGATAGCCCAAGTCAGCGAGTTGGGGGTACAATTACAAAGGATTTTAAGACGGTCGAGCATTCTACAAAAATGCTTTCCCTTGGAAATACCTATACGATTGAAGAATTGGTTGCCTTTGATGAGCGGGTTGAAAAAGGCCTTGGAAGAACAGACTATGAATATTTCTGCGAAATGAAATTTGATGGCGTCGCCATCAGTCTAATCTATGAAAACGGCAAATTAGCTAGAGCTGTAACCCGAGGAGATGGCTACAAGGGGGATGATGTCACAGAAAATGTGAAAACGATCCGCAATATCCCGCTTACTGTGAAAGGAACTGGAATTCCCGAAAAATTTGAGGTTCGAGGTGAAATATTTCTACCCCATGCGCAGTTTCAAAAAATTAATCAACAACGCGAAGAAAATGGTGATGCCTTACTTGCAAACCCTAGAAACGCAGCTTCTGGAACACTGAAAATGCAGGATTCTGCAGTAGTAGCCAAGCGAAGATTAAATTGCTACTTCTACCAATTACTAGGCGTAGATGAAGTCGAGACCCACGAGGACGCCATTCATCAAATTGAAAAATGGGGTTTCAATGTCTCCCCAACTTACCGAAAAACGAATTCTATCCAGGATGTGGTTCAATACATAGAAGATTGGCGTGAAAAACGTTTTACCCTTCCTTTGGATACCGATGGCGTAGTCTTGAAAGTCAATAGCTATGCCCAGCGTGAGGAACTAGGTTTCACAGCAAAAAACCCTCGTTGGGCTATTGCCTATAAATATAAAGCCGAAAGCGCCGAGACTGAATTACTGTCGATTACTTACCAAGTTGGACGTACCGGAGCAATCACACCCGTGGCGAATCTTGCTCCAGTGAGTCTTGCTGGAACTACCGTGAAGCGAGCTTCGCTTTATAACGCTAATGAAATAGAGCGCTTAGGACTTCATGATGGCGATTTTGTCTATGTAGAAAAAGGAGGTGAAATCATCCCTAAAATCACTGGAGTAAATGAGGCGCTTCGAAAAGCAGAAGCAAAACTGGTGGTTTACATCACACATTGCCCGGAATGCGGGACTGAATTGGAGCGAAAAGAAAGTGAAGCGAAGCATTACTGTCCAAATACATTGAAATGCCCTCCTCAGGTATTAGGCAGAATTGAGCATTTTGTTTCCAAAAGAGCAATGGATATTGATTCATTGGGAACTGAGCGAATCCGAGCCTTGATCGATCAGGACTTCGTGATAGATCCGGCAGACCTATATGAGTTGGAAGCCAAAAAAGAAGAGCTCCTTGGCTTGGAAATGTCCCAAGATCAATATGAACTTGAAGGGGATGGGTTGCTGTACATCAAGGTGGAAAAGGCACTATTTGCTTTGACTGAGGGAATCTCCTTTAAGCAAATCCAAGATTTTCTGATTGAAAGTACTGCCTTACCTCTCTTAGAGACCTTAAAAGCATTTCAAGAACAAATTCGAGCCTGGAAGAAAAAAGTCCCCGCTAATACGGGAATGGTAGAGTTTCTGATCAATTCCCTAAAAGATCACCAGCTTCCAAAATTGGAGGATTACGTTCCAGTCGCGGTAGTCTTAGAGATCTTTCTTGGTAGAAAAGTGAGTTTTCAGGAAATTCTTGCAGCCAGCAAAAATGAAGGGACAATTCACGGGATTTTGCTTCAACTTAATTTAGATCTATCCGATGAACTCCGAGAGCGAATCAAAAAACTGAAAGCAAATACCTTTCAAGATGGAGTCATCAAAAATATGATAGAAGGCATCAATAACTCCAAAAACCAACCTTTTGAAAAGGTGCTTTTTGGAATTGGAGTTAGAAATATTGGCGAAAACACTGCGCAGCTTCTTGCGAGGCATTTTGGAACTATTGAAAAGCTTGCCGCTGCTACTTCAGAAGAATTGCTCGAAATCAATGGGATTGGAGAGACTTTAGTAACGAGCATTCATGATTTTTTTGTGCACGAAGCCAATCAAAAACTTATTGACAGATTAGAAGCTCATGGCTTAAATCTAAAGGTGGACGAATCCAAACAACAAGTTTTAGGAAATGCACTTGCAGGAAAAAGGATATTAGCGAGTGGGAAACTGATCAATTTCAAAAGGGATGAGATCGTGGATTTTGTGCAATCTCATGGCGGCCAATACATCAGTACTGTTTCCAAAAATCTTGATTTTATTATCGAAGGTGAAGGAATGGGACCAAGCAAAAAAGATAAAGCGATCAAACTCGGCGTTCCGATGATTTCTGAAGAGGAATTTTTGAGTATGGTAAATAACTGATGAAAATTGAAATTAAAGGTTCTACCCTGACTTTAGTGAAGAAGCAAAATGGATTTTGGACTAAAAATTTATAGTAAAAATAGGGATACCTATTTTACTAAAGTGAAATTTCAACGTTTCGAGCTCATATAGCCAAATTCTAGTCATTTATCTTTGTCACTTTTTGGCGGCCAAAAAGTAACCAAAAAGCCCCGAGCCTCAGTCTTTTCTTTCCGCTGGCAGCTTTTTTCATTGATTTGAAATTAAGAGACAGCGGAATTTTGTGCTGCCTTGCGCACCTAAAAATGACTGGATCTCCCTCGTACCTCGGGAGCTAAGTCATTTTCTTAACGGATTGCAAACCAGCCCAAAACCTAAAATCCCGAAAGGCTCACCCATCCGGACACTATCCTCCGGTGCCAATTATCATAAAAAAATCAAGTTTCAATACCATTAAATTCCTGGTAAAACCAAATTATATAAGCAAATGGTCTTCCATTTTTCTGATGATCGGGTGGGCTTTATGATTCAGTCATGTATCTTTGAAGCCGCTAACTTATCCTACTATGAATCAATTTAAAGGCACCGGCGTGGCATTGGTCACTCCTTTTCATGAAGATTACTCCCTTGATCTTGATGGACTCAAACGCCTAATTGATCATGTGATTTCAGGAGGAGTAGATTACTTGGTAGTCCTCGGGACCACCGGCGAGACGGCAACTTTGACTAGTTCCGAGAAAAAAATGGTCCTAGAATCCTGTATTCGATATTCATCAGGTAGAGTCCCTATCATGCTAGGGATCGGAGGCAACAATACTCAGGCTGTCGTTGAAGAAATTCAATCCATAGATTTTACTGGTATTTCAGCCATTCTTTCCGTAAGCCCCTATTACAATAAGCCTTCACAGGCTGGAATCATCGCACATTATCAGGCTATAGCCGACATCGCTCCAGTTCCAGTGATGCTCTATAATATTCCGGGACGGACCATGTCTAACATGACCGCTGACACAACTTTAACCCTAGCGCAGCATCAAAACATTTTTGGAATGAAGGAAGCGAGTGGTAATCTGGAGCAATGCATGCGCATCTCAGCAGGAATGCCGAAAGATTTTCTATTGGTTTCTGGAGATGATCTAATGACCAAGGCCATGAAAAGTATTGGAGGCTCAGGCATTATTTCTGTCTTGGCAAACGCCCTTCCTGCGACTTTCCAGAAAATTAGCCATGGTACAGATCAAGAGCAGTTGGAAGCGACTTTTTCACTTTTAGAACTCAGTGAATTGATGTATTTAGAAGGAAATCCGGTTGGGGTCAAAAATCTTCTGAAGCATATCGGAATCTGCGGAGACCAAGTCCGTCTACCTATGCTCAAAGCCACAAAAGGTCTGAATGATCAAATTAAAGCTTCATTTGATCAAATTTAAGCAGTATGAATCCTAAATCCATTGTAGAACTGAATCGGGTTATTCAAGACACACTTGAAGCTAATCTTGAACCAGTTTATTGGGTAATCGGAGAGATTTCGGATTTACGATTGGCTCCTCAGGGACATGCTTATTTTGAATTAGTAGAAAAACAAGGCAATCAAGTTTTAGGTAAAATCAAAGCTAATCTTTGGCAATTCACCTATCGCACGGTCGCTGCACGATTTGAATCAGTAACCGGAAGCGGGCTTAAAAATGGAATGAAAGTGCTTGCTCAAGTAGTAGTGAATTTTCATCCACTATATGGCTTAAGTGTTAATGTCAAAGATATTGACCCTTCATTTTCATTAGGTGAAAGAGCGAGACTGCGACAAGAAACCTTGGATAAATTGACCCAAGACGGCCTCTTACGACTAAATGCAAGACATACACTCCCCATAGTAATCCAAAAAATAGCAATCATTAGTAGTCCAAGTGCGGCTGGATATGGGGATTTTGTTAATCAAATCGAGTCAAATTCAGAAAGCTATAAAATTTACCACAAGCTTTACCCCAGCACCATGCAGGGCAATGAAGCTGTTTCTAGCATTATAGCTAGTTTGATTCGAATTTTTGAAGAGTTGGGAAAAACCAAACCGGATGTGGTCATAATTATCAGAGGAGGTGGCGCACAACTTGACTTAGATTGCTTTGATGATATCCGTTTGGCAATCGCAATCGCAAAATTTCCGCTTCCTGTAGTTACAGGAATTGGACATGAGCGAGATGAAACTATCGCCGATCTAATCGCTCATACCCGCTGCAAGACTCCAACTGCAGTTGCTGAATTTATTTTGTCCAGTTTCCGGGAATTTGAGGAAAACTTAAAACTATCCTTAACTCGATTGGATCGATCTACTCGACTTCAATTAAAAAATGCTGAATCACGAATCATTCAAGTTGGCTTGCATATCAAATCAAACACTACAAATAGCCTGAAGCTTGCTCAAGAACAAGTGCGAACGCGATCTGCTCAAATTCATTTTGCGGGAAAAAATCTCGTGAGAGTGCAACAGACCTCTTTGGACAATAGCGAGAAATCAATTCTGAAAGCCATAAATCAACTGATTCGTAGTCAAGAGCAACTCCTAAACTCCAAACTGAGTTTACTAAATCAATTGGACCCAGTCGCAACTCTAAATCGGGGATATAGCAGAACTGAGCTGAATGGAATCCCTCTTGGGTTAAGTTCTCCACAGATTGGACAGGAAATAGTCACTCATACCAACAACCAAAAAATAGCAAGTACCATCACTAAAATCGAGGCAAAATGACCGAGTTAACTTATACCGAAGCAATGAATCGACTGGAGTTGATTCTTAGTGAATTAGAAGAAGGAAAGAAAAGCGTGGATGAGCTCTCAGCACTTGTAAAAGAAGCTGCCGAGTTAGTGAAATCTTGCCGAAAAAAGCTAAAAAGCACTGAAGATGAGATTTCGAAAGCTTTTGAAGACTCCTAAAAAGGAAGTGAAACACACTAAATCCAGGCTTTTTAAGTACTAATTAAGACTAAGCTTAGCCGATTGGCATATTTGTTGTCAATTTCTAAAAATTCAACACCTTGAATAATTTTTCTTCAAGTAATTCAAATATGTCTAGAATAGTAATAATACCAATATTTTTATTTTTCATGATCCTTGCCGGCACATTGTCTGGTCAGAGTTTCTACCAGGAACGGGTGTCAAGAAACCATATTCTGACTTTCGGAGTAGGCCCTTCCTTCGCTTACCTGGATAATGGTGGACAATATCGTGCATGGAATTTTGAAATTAAACCTTCAATTTCCGCCGCATATACTAAAAAATTAAATGCAAGATTTGATCTTCGAGGAACAGCCGGTGTCCAGTGGATTTCAAGTGGAGGGAGCCACAGCAAAGAAATCCAAAATAAATGGACTGAAAATGAGGCTGCTTTTACTACTAATGGATCGATGATTTATTTAGATGTAATGCCCAGTATGAACCTCATTGGATTCGCCAATCATATGAACCGAAGCAAAATTAACCTTTATGGGGGTTTTGGTATTGGTATGATGGTAGCAAACACGAAGCAGACCAAAAGTTTCAATACAGAGGAAAAGCCTACTAACGAAAGTATCACTTCCGCTTATATTCCACTGCGAGCAGGTCTGAGTTTTACATTGGGCCCTTATTCAGATATTGCCGGTGAGGGAACTATGTTTTTTACTTTCACTGATAATCTTGAAGGAAATGTAGGTTTCAATAAATATGGCGATCATCTAGCCCAAGCTCAAATCGTCTATCGCAGGTATTTTATCCCAAGAAGCAAAAAGGATTAAAAATACCGGTAATCATAAAATTCTAAAAGGGAAAGGTCAGCATTTGCTGACCTTTCCCTTTTATTTAAACTGTTACTTCTAAGAATTTTCGAGGTAAGCTGATTAAAATATTTTGATAAATCCCCGGAATTCGAATCATAAAATAATCCTTATTCCCTCGCTCGATCACTTCTCCAACCATATGCTGTAGTGGGCCGCCAATTACTTTAACTTTTTCACCAGGCTCAATGGTTGACCCATCAGTTTCGATTGCTACGCCAGTTTCCACGATACGCTTAATCATGTCTAAAACCTCTTCTCTAACTGTAGCATGATTACCTGAGAAATGCACAAACTTCACTGCTCCAGGAACCTGTAGGCATTCCCAAAGTTGATTTCTTCTAGTTTTGACAAATACATATCCATTAAAGAGTGCCTTTTGAACTTTCTTTTTCCGGTCAGACCATTGACGTAATTCCTCTATTATTGGCAAGTAAACTTCCACTCCTCTGTCTTTTAAACGATCCGCGACTTTTTTTTCAGATCTGGAGGCTGTGTACATCACATACCATTTCAATTCTTCCATCTTCTTTTTTTTTCAAATTTGGGAGAGCGAATCTACAAAATCCGCATAGGAACTCTAAACAAATGGGAGCCCAAAAAAACAAAAACCTTCGAGACAGCATCTCGAAGGTTTAATAAAAAAAACCACCAACCTTAATTCCGGCTAG
>CAWUWQ010000231.1:0-8126 GCA_963926065.1 uncultured Algoriphagus sp. | reverse complement strand
CTTCCAACCGGCCAAAGTGGGAATCGATTTAGCAAGCATTATACTGATCAAGTAAAACTTTTTGTCAATGGTGGGTATCGTCCTCAATTGATGAATCGAGATCGAATTATTTCAAATTCCAAAGATCCTTTGATTCTAAAACCAAGATAATTGATGTATAACCTAAAATTTAAGTTAATCGGATTCTACTATCTTACCTGATAAATATTAAATCAAATAATTCCTTTCTCGGGATGTCTTCCATTCACCGAGCGTCCAAAAACTTTGAGCTCCTCGATTTGCTCATCCATATTTCCATCAGGGAAAATATGAGGCCCGATTCCGGCTTCCTTCTTTTTATAATCTAAAAACCCTATCACTATTGGTACACCTGCACCTAAGGCAATATGGTAAAAACCCGTTTTCCATTTCGTAACAGCTTTCCGTGTCCCTTCGGGAGTCACCATGATCACTAGATCATCGCGATTTTTGAGCATTACGATCATGGCCTCAGTATAGGTTTGCTTTCTTCCACTTGGGATTCGTTGCCGATCGATGGCAATCGCTCCAAGACCTGAAAGAATCCACCCTAATGGCCCAACCATTGCCTCTTTTTTGATGGTAAACTTTACTGGAATGTCCATCAGAAAAAAAGCGGCTCTAGCATAAAGCAAATCCCAATTTGAAGTATGAGGGACGGCAATCAACACCGCATTCTTCACTCCTTTTGGCCATCCACCTACCAAAGTCCAACCGGTAATCCAAAATAAAAATTGAGATAATACCTTCATCATAGCGCTGAAATAGGTTGAGATTTGGTTCCTAATTCTTGTAAGCTTGGGTTTTCTTCAATGACTTTCATTGCCTGATCATAACCGGCTTGGAATAACTCTGGAGCTTTTTTAATATCAAAAACACCATATTTTCCCAATCCCGGAGCTTCAATAAAGTAATCGCATTTTGCTTTTCTGCTATAAACATTATAATTCATAGCCATAATCACCGATCGCTCAATCAAATTTTTCATGTTTCGAATATTGGTTTCTTCTGGAAGCTGATTGCAATTTACACCGATCACATAGTCGCAAATTCCCTCTAAAGGTTCTACTGGCAAATTATTCAGGACTCCACCATCAACTAGGTAGCGCGTTCCTATCACAATGGGATCAAACATACCTGGGATGCAGGAAGAAGCCATGACTGGTTTAATCAACTCGCCCTCAGAAAAATAAATCGCTTTACCTTTTTTGATATCTGTTGCTGCAACTGATAGCGGAGTTTTTAGCTGTGCAAAGTCATCGTGAGCAAGGTATATTTTGAAGAGACTTTGCATCGCATCCATTTTAAGAATTCCTGTAAGGGAAATCGCCGGTCGCATGAATTTGAAATAATTCGTTTCGACAATAATCTTTAAAATCTCCTCTGGCAAATAACCTTGACAATACATTGCACCAACAATTGCCCCGGCAGAAGTACCAGATACTTTTGTGGGAACGATCCCAACTTCTGCAAGTGCTTTAAGCACTCCTAAATGAGAAATCCCTCTTACTCCTCCACCCGAAAGGGCTAGCCCTATTTTCAATTTAGATTTCATCCAGTCTGAAAGTTTGATCTAATTTTACTCCTCTATCTGTTATTTTCACTGTGCAGCATTCATTTTCTCCATCGTGCTCTAAAAATAAGACATACTCCTCACGAGCTGCCTCTTCCAAGAATTTTGCTTTTTCATCCATGGTCATCAAAGGTCTGGTGTCATAGCCCATCACATAAGGCAAAGGAATATGACCAACCGAAGGCAGCAAATCAGCCATAAAAACAACTGTTTTTCCTTTATACTGGATTTTCGGAAGCATCTGCTTATCAGTATGACCATCCGCAGTAATGAAATCAAAATCCGGAACAAAGCTTTTAGATTTTAGATCCAAAAATTCTACTTGACCGATTTCCTGCATTGGCAAAATATTATCTGATAAGAAAGAAGCCTTCTCACGAGGATTAGGAACTGTCGCCCAATTCCAATGATCCTGATTACTCCAATAAGTTGCCCTGGGAAAAGTTAATTCAAATTGACCATGAGATCCATATTTCACCCCACCACCACAGTGGTCAAAATGAAGGTGAGTCAAGAAATTATCTGTGATCTGAGTAGGGCTAACTCCTAATTTTTGCAAATTTTTATCCAGAGAGTCTTCTCCATGGAGGTAATAATGAGAGAAAAATTTTGCGTCTTGTTTATTTCCTATCCCATTGTCAATAAGAATAATCCGATCTCCAGAGACTACTAGAAGTGAGCGCATTGCCCAAGTACAACGGTTATTCTCATCTGCGGGATTGGTTCGGGACCAAAGCGACTTGGGTATTACTCCAAACATCGCTCCACCATCCAATTTAAAAAACCCTGTATTTACTGTGTACAATTCCATTTTTACCAAGAAAAAAGCCCGGACTTAAGAAAAGTCCGGGTTTATGTTTTTTTTATTCTACTACTACGCCCATGGCGCAGAATTTATCGATTCGCTGCTCAATTCGCTTTTCAGGCTTTACTTTATCTAACTCTTTTAAAGCTTGAGTGATTGCATCTTTGATTGTGCCTGCCATCCATTTCATATTACGATGTGCTCCACCTAGGGGCTCTGGGATAATTCCATCTATCAAGCCATTGCCTTTCATATCCATAGCAGTAAGCTTTAAGGCTTCGGCTGCTTGCTCCTTGTAATCCCAAGATCTCCAAAGAATAGAAGAGCAAGATTCAGGAGAAATGACAGAATACCAAGTGTTTTCCAACATGAATACTCGGTCTCCGATTGCAATACCCAAAGCTCCACCCGATGCACCTTCACCGATAATGATACAAATCACCGGTACTTTGAGCATAAACATTTCCTTAAGGTTTCTGGCAATTGCCTCCCCTTGGCCTCTTTCCTCAGCTTCTAGCCCTGGAAATGCACCCGGAGTATCAATTAGGGTTACGATTGGTTTGCCAAACTTCTCAGCCATTTTCATTAGCCGAAGTGCCTTACGATAGCCTTCAGGGTTAGCCATACCAAAGTTGCGCTCTTGACGCTGTTTGGTATTTCTGCCTTTTTGCTGACCGATAAACATTACAGTCCTGCCATCAATATCACCAAGACCTCCGATCATTGCCTTATCATCCTTTACGTTTCGATCGCCATGCAACTCTATAAAATCAGAAGTAATCTCATAGATGTAATCTAAAGCGTAAGGTCGATCTGAATGTCGGGAAAGCTGCACTCGCTGCCAGCGAGTCAGGTTTTGAAAAGTTTCTTTCTTCAAGGCTAAAATTTTTTCTTCCAGCGATTCAATATCTGGAGTTAAATCAATATTTCTACCCTTTGCTAACTCTTTCATTTCTTGGAGTTTTTGCTCCAAATCAGCGATGGGTTTTTCAAATTCTAAAACCATATTGGTGTTTTTTTAAGAAGAGCAAAGATAAGAAATATCCCATTGTGAAAAACCCTTCTTGTGAATGGAAGGGTTTTTCGGCCAAATGAAAATTATTTACCTGAATAATAAACACATAAGCCTTTTGACTGAAAAATATTCAGGAAGGGTATTGCGAGAAATACTGAAATACCTACATTTGCATCACTTCGAAAGAGAAGAGCATCTGAAAAGATAACAAAAGGGTAAAACCTTAAAGATAATGGAGTGGTAGTTCAGCTGGTTAGAATGCCTGCCTGTCACGCAGGAGGTCGCGGGTTCGAGTCCCGTCCATTCCGCTTAAAGCCTTAGAGAAATCTAAGGCTTTTTTGTTTTCACCACTTTTTGAAAAACTCCTAATCCCTTCTTAAAACAAAATAGCGTAGACTTTCTGTCACACTGGACCTCGCAATTCCTTACTACTTTCAGATTGAGTCACATCTCCAGAAAAATTAATTTTAAGCCACAAAAGCCGCAGCGAAGGCCGCGGCTTTTGTAGCTCTATACTTTTTCAAAAATAGCTTCTTTGATCATCAATTATTAAGATGCTTCTCCCAATTCCAGCTATCTCGCATAGAGTCTTCCAAGGTTTTTGAAGGAGTCCATCCCAAAACCGAATTAATCTTTTTAGTATCTGCCCAGATTTTTACCACATCTCCAGGACGTCTTGGACCGATTTCAAAATTCAATTTCACTCTATTCACTTTTTCGAAGGTGCGAATTACTTCCAAAACCGTATTTCCATTTCCAGTACCCACATTGAATACATCATAGAAGTCAGCAGGCTTATCGTTCAAATAGGTAAACGCCTTCACATGCGCATCCGCTAGGTCCATCACATGGATAAAATCACGGACACAAGAGCCATCCGCCGTGTCATAATCGTCTCCAAAAATTGTCAGCTTCTCACGAATTCCTGCGGCAGTCTGAGTTATGAATGGAACCAGATTATTTGGTTTGCCAATTGGCAATTCACCGATTTTTCCACTTGGATGCGCTCCAACTGGATTAAAATATCGAAGTGCAATCACTCGGACACCAGCCTTGCTCTTCACATAATCCACAAGAATGTCTTCACAGATTTTCTTGGTATTTCCGTATGGACTTTCAGCATCTTTTCTAGGAGTAGCTTCAGTCACAGGAAGTACTTCAGGCTGTCCATAAACTGTACAAGAGGAGGAGAAAACTAGATCTGGAATCTTATTCTCAGCCATAAAAGCCAATAAAGTGACGAGCGAGCCAACATTATTTTGATAATACTTCAATGGAAGCTCAGTACTCTCTCCGACCGCTTTAAAAGCTGCAAAATGAATCACGCCAGCAATCTGATGTGCCTTGGCGATTTGATCCAAAATCGATCGGTCATTGCAGTCACCTTGATAAAAAGTCAATGCTTTACCTGTGATTTCTTTCAATCGCTCTAAAACCTCAGCATTAGAATTTGAAAGATCATCTAATATGATTGGCTCTATGCCTGCTTTTAGTAATTCCACGGCAGTATGTGAACCAATGTAGCCTGCGCCACCTGTAATTAAAATCTTCTTCATTTTACTTTAAAAATTTATTGAACAAAACTATCCAAAAGCCTCATAATGCCTAGGTATATTTAGATAAAAAACTATTTAATCAGGGTGAAGGAGCCCATTTTATCGCTGGATTTAATTCCATCTGCTGTATTATACTCGTAACTTAATATAAATGAATACACCCCCTGTGGCATTTCACCACCTTGAGATCCCCCATACCAGCCTTCAGTTCCTGAATGGATCAACTGACCCCATCGATCGTAGATTATCAATTTATAGGTAATCGGACAACTAGCAATCGGTGCATATGGCCCTTGACTTGGTATAAAACCTGTAGGCATTCGTACTTGAGGAACAGCCTCAGAAACCGTCCCTTTGCCTAGCACCTCACATCCATTTACATCTTGTACAATTACTTCATATTCACCCGAAGACAGTCCTGTAGCCAAAGCACTGATACTGCCGTCCATAACCCATACATATGAATATGGCGGAGTGCCTCCACTTGGGATTACCCGAAGTGCTCCACTAAGATCTCCGGGGCAGCCAGGGCTTTCTTCCTCGAAAACCAAGCTCAATTCCTCAGGCCCTTCTACTTCCGCTTCTATAGTAACCACACAGCCTTTTGAATCTACGACATCAAAACTATACTGATCAGGATTAAGATTCAAAATCCTTAACCGGTTTGCTGTCAGCACCGATTGGTAATCTAAAACTTGATACGGCGGTGTTCCTCCGCTCAAGTCCAATGACACTTCTCCATCTATTGCACCAAAACAGCTTTCAAAAGTGATCGAGGCTATACTAGCGACTAAGGGTTCTGGATCATTTACCGTAATATTAAGATTTTGAGATCCACATCCAGCTAGATCGATAAGTTCTACCTGATAAGATCCAGCTGCCAATCCTGTAGCTAGTTTAGAATTTAAAGCCGGATCATGAGTCCATTTATACTCGAAATCTCCGGAGCCACCAATTGGCTTTAGCTCAATCGCACCATCTGAGTCTCCAGTACAGGAAGGCTTAGTAATTTGGCCGATATCAAGAACTAAAACAGGAAAATCCCCTATCTCCAAAATCTCAGAAACACCAAAGCATAATGGATTAGCTGCACTTGACTCTTCATAATAAATACTGCGTTTCGAAGCCAAATTATCCCAAAGTACCGAAACTATGGTAGTGTTTTGACCAGAGATCAATTGACCTCCTTCTACTGTCCAATTATAATTTTTGCCAAGAAGCGGGAATGGGATTTCATAGGTTACAGGAGCCGTTTGAACACCACAGATTCCCTCCTGACCTTTTGGTTTCGCCGGGAGTATTGAGTCGGTGATTTCTACTTGTAATTCTTGAACTTCCCCTTGACAACCATTCTGGGCAACAGGAGTCGCTTTGATCGTTGCTGCAGGATTAAGCCCATCCCATTTGACAGTAATCGTGGAATCTGTCTGGCTGAGTATCTGACCGCCATCTACTTCCCAAAGTGCTGTTTTGAAATTGATTTGATCGGTCAACGAATAGGTGAACTGATCCATACCAGGACAAACTGAGGTTGGACCTTGAAGTTTGGCCGCCACTTTTTTCACCTCTACTTCGAAAGTAAACTTCTCCTCACTGTCGCATCGATCTTCACCAGTTGAGGCGATGACAGTCACTTCAAATTTCCCCTCCTTAACAAATTTATGGACTACTTCTTTTCCTAGGACTTGGGGAGATTGATCACCAAAGTTCCAAGTGAATTTGGTGAATTTTGGATCATCGGGAAGAATCTCCCAAGCACCTTCCTGATCCAAGCAGGCCACTTTTTCCCCTTCTACTTGAAAATCATAGGTTGTTTCCGTCTCGTATTGAATACTCTCTAAGCTGGTTCCTATCGAAAACCCATAAGACTCAATAGATCCTGAGCCATAAGCATAACCAATAAAACCATCGGGATTACTTACCGAATTGACACCTTTATTAATTCGGATTCGGGCATACTCAAAATCAGCACCTGGAACTGGAGCAAATTGACTCCCTACATTCTGTCCATTTAATCGGGTATTAGAAGCAGTTCCTTTTGGTACTAAGATTCCCAAATAATGAATAATATCCTGGTTAAATGCTCCGATCAGTTTCCCAGCAGAAAAAGTCAATGATTTTATCAATTGATTATTAGGACTCAAGGTAAAAAGTGAGGGGTCTCCAAGTGGTGCTACGCCAAATTCATTGCATCCTGCACTTTTAGCAATCACTGCAACCGTCGATGGCTTGCTAGTTTCAATCACAGCAATCTCATTTTTTCCAAAATCCAGCTTCAAAAATTTACCGGCATTTAGCGTGCCGACCACGGCACCATTAGATCGAACCACTGTCCCATTTTGTGAAGCTAGGACTTTGACAATCTCACCAGAGGTTCTTCCCTCTAGTGGAATATGTATAAATGATTTTCCCCATGATTCCAGCGGATAAGCTTGCTGAAACATATGATCACCGCTGGTTCCACAAGTGCCTGCACTCGTGGTTTTATTTCCTCCAAAGACGGCAATTAGTTTGCAATCATCAGCTTCACCGTTTATCACACGAACGCGGGAACCTGTCAAATCTCCACTAGCCTTGACTTGGTAGCTTTCACCTGCGTTCAAGAGCACATTGATCGTCGAGCCAGCTGGCACGGTGTTCACCGTATTGGCAGAAGGGATAATTTCTATTTCAGTATTATTTTCAATGGCCATTACCAGGAGTGTACTTTCAAAATTCTGATTACTCCCTGGAGATTGGCCCGGTGCAAAAACATCAAAATGGGCAGTAACGAGATATTCTTTCCCTAAAGCTGTAACTGGTAAGACTACTGTTCCATCCGAACTATATTCCCGGCCGTTGACTGCATGGACGACTAGATCTCCTGAGGAGGTAATTCGCAAGGACTTGAAGCTAACCAAACCAGATTCTCGATGAATCAGACCTTCGTCATTCCCATCAAATTCCCGAACTAATTGCTGGCCTGGTTCGAGTGAAAAAGGAAAAGATTGGTTTGGAGTAGAAATGATTCCGGCAGCTTTTTCGTTTGCGGTGATAATGATGATTGTTTTATCCGGCTGAGTTGTTCGCCGATTATTATCCATGTAACCGACATAAAACTCCCTCCCTACTGTACTCTTTTGAGCGAACAGCGGAAAATGGACCAAAAACAGGAGTTGG
>CAWUWQ010000230.1:0-4182 GCA_963926065.1 uncultured Algoriphagus sp. | reverse complement strand
GCATTTCTTCAGGACTCAGTCCTTCGACTTCCACGGTATACGTTTTGTTGTCGATTGCTTTGTCGAAAATCTCCTTCACAGACTTGCTTTGCTCTTCGGTAAGCAGATTAGCATAGGTATCTTCTTTCTGAATCAGCTTCTCCGCCACATCAGCATCCACACGCTTAAGCTGTGTTTTCTCCAACTTGCTTTCCAGATTCTGGATAAAGTGACTGTCAATTGGAGAATCCATCACCAACACATCGTAATCCTTCTTATTGGCAGACTGGATAAACCCATCCTGCTTATTCAAATCCGTTGCATAGAGGAAAATAGTCTGCTCGTTCTTGTCAGTCTGCACAGGTTTTACCTTGCTTTGATATTCTTCGATGGTGAAAAATTCTCCGTTGGTATTTTTCAAAAGTGCAAAGTCTTTTCCTTTCTCATAGAACTTCTCCTCAGAGATCATTCCGTACTTCACGAAGAGACCGATGTCATTCCACTTAGATTCATAAGCCTTCCGATCTTTTTTGAAAAGTTCCGCTAACTTATCAGCCACCTTTTTGGTGATGTAGCTATTAATTTTCTTCACACTTGAATCCGCCTGAAGGAAACTTCTCGACACGTTCAACGGAATATCCGGTGAATCAATCACGCCATGTAGTAGCATCAAAAATTCAGGAACGATGTCTTTTACCTCATCGGTAATGAATACTTGACGGCTATAAAGCTTGATCTTATTTCGCTGCAGCTCGAATTCGTTTTTCACTTTCGGGAAATACAACACTCCCGTCAAGTTGAATGGATAATCCACATTCAGGTGAATCCAGAACAATGGATCTTCCGACATCGGATAGAGTTCCTTGTAGAATTTGAGGTAGTCCTCATCCGTCAGATCACTTGGAGATTTGGTCCAGATAGGTGCAGTAGTATTGATGATGTTATCGATCTCAACTGACTTCCATTTCTTCTCCCCTTTATCGTCCACTCCATCTTCTTCAGATTCGGTCTTGGTACCAAACTTAATCGGCACAGGCAGGAATTTGGCATATTTATCTAAAATCCCTTGAAGCTTCCACTTGTCGATAAACTCTTCTGAGTCTTTGTTGACATGCAAAATGATATCAGTTCCTCGAGTTTTGCGCTTTCCTTTTGAGATCTCGAAGCTAGTCGAACCATCACAAGTCCACTTAGCCGCCTCAGCGCCTTCTTGGTAGGAAAGGGTGTTGATCTCCACTTTGTCTGCTACCATGAATGCGGAATAGAAACCCAAACCAAACTTACCGATGATCTCATTGGCATCTTTGGCATCTTTGAATTTCTCTACAAACTCTTCTGCACCGGAGAAAGCCACCTGATTGATGTACTTCTTGATCTCCTCGGCAGTCATTCCCAACCCTTTGTCAGAAATAGTGATGGTTTTCTTTTTTTCATCAAAGCTTACTTCGACAGTCGTGTCTCCAAGTTCTCCTGTGTACTGACCTAATGTCGCAAGTCGTTTGATTTTTTGCGTCGCATCAACAGCGTTCGCTACAAGTTCCCTAAGAAAAATCTCATTGTCTGAGTAAAGGAACTTCTTGATAATCGGGAAAATATTCTCGGTATGGATCGAAATGGTACCTTTTTCCTGCATGGCTATAAATTAGTTTGTGTTAAAATTTCATTTTGTACCAAGCCCAATTGCAAGGGTTGTTCCAAATGAGTTTTGGTGTCATTTTGGCAGATTTGATTTGGGATTTGGGAAAAGGGATTTGGGATTAGCTTAATTTTTCAATTTTTCAATCCTTTAATTTTTCAATCCAGCTATCTTTGGCTATGCTTAAAGAAATCTCCGTTCTCATCCAGAAGGAACTCCGACTTGAATGGCGGCAGAAGTATGCACTGAATGGGATTCTACTCTACGTGGTATCTGCGGTATTTATAACTTATTTGAGCGTAGGAGCAAAATCAGGGAATCTTTCCATCAATTCTTGGAATGCCTTGTATTGGATTATCATTCTTTTTTCAGCCGTAAATGCGGTCGCCAAAAGCTTTATCCAAGAGCATCAAGGACGGCAACTCTACTATTACATGATTGCGTCACCGGAAGCCATTATTCTTTCCAAAATGATTTACAATACTGGCCTGACTTTAGTTTTGGCTTTGTTGGGCTATGCTGTTTTTTCTGTGATTTTGGGAAATCCAGTTCAGGATCAAGGTTTGTTTTTACTCAATCTCATTTTGGGATCAATCGGCTTTTCCGCTAGCTTGACTATGGTCAGTGGGATTGCATCCAAAGCCGGAAACAATGCCACCTTAATGGCAATCTTGAGCTTCCCTGTGATTATCCCTATACTTTTAATGGCGATTCGGATTTCCAAAAATGCCTTAGACGGTTTGGACTGGAGTGTAAGTGCGGATAAGCTTTTAGCATTGGCAGCAATCAATGCAATTGTAGCGGTGACTGGTTATATCCTTTTTCCGTATTTGTGGAGGTCGTAGAAATTCCATTCTTAGGCTTATAGCTTAAATTTAAAATAGGATTCCTTATAGCATCTTACTTAAAAATTGAACGTCCCAATCGGACCGCACTTTGTGCTAATCTTCGTCTACTTAGTGGTTAAAAGAACTTCAGAAAAACAGCCCTTTTCAGGAACTTATGCCTTATTTTTACACTTGAATTAGCAAAAAGACCCTATGCGCCAATCTTGGTGGAAAATATTAGCTATCGCCCTGCTGCTGTACACTTTAACCGCAGGATTACTAATGGACGCTCCTCGGCTTCCAATCCTTAATGAGACTATTCGAGCTTTGCACTTCCATGTGACCATGTGGTTCGGGATGATTTTGATGCTTGTGGCAGCAGTTTATTACAGCATCAAGTACCTTAGAACTAATGATATTCTTTGTGATGATTTGGCTATCGAATTCACTAATGCCGCCATTCTTTTCGGTGTCTTAGGAATTACCACCGGAATGCTTTGGGCAAAATTCACCTGGGGTGATTATTGGAGCGGTGACCCGAAGCAAAATGCCTCTGCCATAGGTTTGCTGATGTATTTCGCATACTTAATTCTCAGAAACTCACTAACCGACACGCAACAACGAGCTCGGATCGGTGCCATCTATAACATTTTCGCTTTTGCGGCATTTATACCTTTGATCTTTGTATTACCTAGATTGACTGATAGTCTTCATCCGGGAAATGGTGGAAATCCTGGTTTCAATGCCTATGATTTGGACTCCAACCTTCGAATGATTTTCTATCCCGCGATTATTGGATGGACTCTTTTAGGTACTTGGATTGCCACATTGAGAGTGCGAGCAAGAAGAATCGAACGAACCTTGGAAGATCGCTTCCTTAATTCATAACCTATGAAATCGAGCATAATGAAAACGTCACCCATTGAGATGATTATTTACCATGCGAGATTCCATGTGGCCAATAAAAATCAATTTTAAACACATGAAAAAATTAGTAACAATCGCTTTATTAGTTTTTAGTCTTTCAGCTTTGGCACAGGAAAAAACTCCGGTAACAGCGGCTGATTATACGAACTCAACTGTAGAGATGGCAGATGTGATGAGATCAGAAGGAAAAATATACGTGTTGGTCGGAATCATTGTAATCATTTTCGCAGGTATTACCGTTTACCTGATCAATATTGATCGGAAGATCAGCAAACTTGAAAGGAACCTTCCTTCTTAAATTAAAACTATGAAATCGAGCATGACGAGAACGTCACACACTGGAATGATTAAGTGCTGCGAGATTCCATGTGACCATAAAAGACAAATTATAAACACATGAAAAAAGGACATATAATCGGATTGGGAATCATTGCCATCGCTATAGTCATAATCATGACCTCAATAGGAGATGCAAGTAGCTATGAAAGCTTCACCACAGCCCTAGAAATGAAAAAAGACGGCGAAGACAAACCCATCCACGTAGTTGGGCATCTTAAGAAAGATCCCGCTGGAGAAGTCGTGGGACTAAATGTCCGAGAAGACAAGGTGTCTTTCACCTTCATGCTGATTGATAATGAAGGAATCGAGCAGGAAGTGTTTTACAACGAGCCGGTACCGGCAGACTTTACCCGTTCTGAATCTGTTGTGGTGATCGGGGCATATAAAAATGAAGAGATTTTCATAGCAGATAAAATCCTGATGAAATGTCCATCCAAGTATCAGGAGACTGAAGTGCAGGCGGCAGGAATGTGA
>CAWUWQ010000229.1:0-4244 GCA_963926065.1 uncultured Algoriphagus sp. | reverse complement strand
CCAAAAGCTAGCCTACTCTTGGTTCATGGGCTTGGTGAGCATAGCGGCCGATATTTTCATTTGGTAGAAAAGCTAGTCGAACTAGGGGTGTCAGTCTTTACCTTCGATGGGAGAGGCCATGGAAAGTCTGCCATTGGAAAGCCAGATTCATTTTTTGAATCTTATCAGGATTACCTCAAAGACATCGATGCGCTTTTTGGAAAGGTGAAAAGCTACGTACCGGGAGTTCCGGCGTTTATCTATGGACATAGTATGGGCGGTGGATTAGTAGCAGCTTATGTTTTGGAATATAAACCAGAGGCTGCAGGGGTGATTTTGAGTTCGCCGGCTATCAAGGAAGCAGAGGGAACCTCAAAATTATTAATAGCGATAGGAGGGATAATGAGTAAATACTTTCCTAGGTTCAAAGCCTTGAAATTGGATGCGTCAAAGATTTCACGAATTCCGGCTGAAGTAGAAAAGTATCTGAATGATCCCTTGATCTACACTGACCCGATCCCAGCTAGAACAGCAAATGAGCTATTGCTTATGATGCGAAGTATTCAAGAAAGGGCAAATGAGTTTGATCTTCCAGTACTGCTGATTCATGGTTCGACTGATGGATTGACCAATCCCAAAGGCTCAGAAATTTTAGCTGGAAAAGCTAGATCAAAAGACAAGACTTTGAAAATTTTTCCGGGCGGATATCATGAGTTGATTAATGATTCGGATCAAGAAGAGGTCATGGATGTGATTATTCGATGGCTCAAAGAACGAATTTAGCTTTTCGGAGTTCCAATCAAAGTTCCTACTTAGATATGATTAATTGTAGCCTTCATTATATTTCAGATAATAATCCATTGATATCTAGTTGTCTAGTGTACATGTGCAGGCTTCCGTCGGGATTTAATGGCCATTGATCTTTTGGACGGTCCCAGTATAGTTCTACTCCATTTTCATCTGGATCGTCTAAATATAAGGCTTCAGAAACTCCATGATCAGCAGCGCCAGTAAGTGGGTATTTTGCATCAATCAATCGTTGAAGCAAAACTGCCAAGTCCCGTCTTGTTGGAAGTAATATGGCGGTATGAAATAATCCGGCAGTGTTTTTTGGGGCAGGTTTACCGCCTTTGCTTTGCCAGGTATTCAAACCTATATGATGATGGTAACCTCCAGCAGAAATAAATGCGGCATCTTTTCCATACATAGTAACCAATTCAAACCCTAACAGGCCACGATAAAAATCCAGTGATTTTTCGATGTCTGAGACTTTCAAATGTATATGACCTATCCTAGCATCAGAAGGAATTGTATAGTTGGATAATTCCATAATTAGAAGGTTTTGAGACTCGAAGCTAACATAGAGTAAATTAGAAGTTGTCATCTTCTAATTGAATTTTTTCAAGCAAAAATTCTTATTACCAATTTGGTTTTATCCCAGGCGCATATGGAAAATGTAAATTTTTGTAATACTCCAAATCACCGCTAGGCTGCTCGATTTCAATTGGGAATGGAAGCTTGGAAAAAGTCTGAAAGTATAGCAAGCAGGCGTTTCTCCACCATACGGCCTCCGTTTCTTGGATTGCCAGCAGTTGATTGACATGATCCCAGCGTTCCGGATCAATTTCAGATTCTATACTCTTCCATGTTTGTTGCATTTCCCGGACAGACTTTACCCCTCTATCGTAATGATAAGCTAAGCCATTCCAAAGCGTTTTTCCGTCTTTTAGTTTGAAATTCCAAGGCACATGATGGAACCAAAGCAAGTACTTCTCTGGAACTTGATGAGGATCTGACCATTTATTTTCTATTTCAGAAGCATATTGGGCTAGCGCATTAGTTCCTGAGCTCGTTCTGTCAAAACCAATACCTAAACTATCAGCGCGGTGGTAATAGAGCGAAGTCCAATCGGCTCTTCCTCCGGTCACCCAAGGTCCCGGACCATAATGATGACTTCTCCCCATAATGTGATGCAAGCCTAAGGGCGTCATGTAGTTCACGGCAGCTTCATGTGATTGAAGCATCATTTGGCTGATTTTCTCCACAACACCTTTATTTTGACTAAAGGTCAATTTGATCCATTCTTGGGCGATTTCAGAAGAAGGGATGTCAGGATTCCAGGCTTGTCTTCCGAAAGCATACCAATTTGCCTGTCCAAAAAGATGACCAGTCCAATTTCGATTCGTTCCAATATTGGAGACACCTGCCATTAAGGTGACTGCTTTTTCGTTTACAGGGGTTTCAATGACTGATGAAACAGTAGAATTCGCTGTGGGGGTATAGGTTTGAGATTTCAGTATTTCCTCCCACATGGGTGCAAGGAAAACCAGTTGAGTGGCCTGTCCGAGGTATTCTTGAGTAATCTGAAATTCCATCCCGACCTGTGTCTTTTTCATCGTACCAAAAAGTGGATGGAAAGGCTCTCTAGGTTGAAAGTCGATTGCACCATTTTTTACCTGAATAATTACATTTTCTCTGAATTTCCCATCTAAGGGAATAAACTCTAAGTTTGCTTGCTTGTGACGATCTTCATCGATTTCATGCGAATAAACAAAGGCTCTCCAAATCAAAAGCCCCTGATGAGGAGCTAAAGCATCTGCTAACATATTTGCGCCATCGGCATGATTTCGATCATATTCATGAGGACCCGGTTGCCCCTCAGAATTTGCTTTGACTAAAAATCCTCCAAAATCAGGAATGAAAGAATAGATCTCATTAGTTTTCTTTTTCCAAAATCCCTTCACTTCAAGATCGAGTGGGTCTGAGGTATCCAAGCCACCGATTTCCATTGGTGCAGAGAATCTAGCGGTAAGGAAAACTTTAATTCCATAGGGTCTAAATAGGTCTGCCAGTACCTTCACTTTCTTCATAAAATCTGTGGTCAACACAATGGACTTTGCGTTCACATTGGTTACCGAAACTGCATTGATTCCTAGTGAAGCATTGGCTCGAGCGTAGTCGATGTAGCGAGAATCTACGTAACCTGGCAGCTTGTGCCAGTCCCAAATTGAAGCGCCAGCATAACCCCTTTCCACTGTTTTATCTAGGTTGTCCCAGTGGTTTAGCATACGTAATTTAACTTTTGGATAATCAGTTATTAAAAGGCTTCTATCGAAAGTTTCAGTTTGGATTAATTTTAAGAAATTATAGACTCCATAGAGCACCCCAATTGGCCGATTCCCGACAATGGCATAATGCTTTTTCCCATCTAATTCGATGGGTCCCATCCAATATCCATCTTCACCCAATGCTTTGACTTCGACTTGTTGAGGCATTGAAAGAAACTGGCTGAGTTGAGTTCGCGTACCCAACCAAAAAGGAGCATTTTTTTTATCTATGGAATTGAACTTAGTTGTTTGACCAATCATTTTTTGACTGGCTAAATCAAGCTCATTTCCGATTACTTCGTAAGTAGGATCTTCTCCAAAAATATACACTCCAGACAATAATTCTTCTATTTCATTTTTAATTCCAGGATCGGAAATAGGTTGATAATCGAGCCAAAGCTTGTAACCATCATTTGAAAATGCTGGGAAAAAAATGGCCAAATAAATTATGAAGGAGAATAGGCTTTTCATTGGGTTTTATTTTGGAAGGAATTTCAGAAACAATTGTGAGTATTTCAAGCTATCTCTAGTTCAATGGAAATTGAGCAAGATGTTTGGTTTTTCTTTGACAATTTTTGTCAATTCAGTTTTTTCATGGGTCTTTAATAAAGGACCCGTCTTATCTTAGTTGGCTAGACTTTTATCATGACAGACAAACCTTTTATCATCTACAAATCCTCAGCAGGCTCCGGCAAAACCTATACGCTGACGCTGGAATATCTCAAGCTTGCACTGAGATCACCGCTTGCCTTCAAGCAGATTTTGGCAGTTACTTTTACCAATAAGGCGACTAAGGAAATGAAGGAGCGGATTTTGGAGGAGCTGAAAAGACTTCGAAATCAAGTCAATCCAGCCGAAAAAATGGATGGGAAATTGATGGCTTTCTTGCAGGTAGAGGAGTCCGGATTGAAGCTTTTGGCACAGCAAACGCTTACGGCTATTCTTCATGATTATGGGAGATTTTCTGTAAGTACAATCGATAGTTTCTTCCAGAAAGTGGTGCGAGCCTTTGCTCGTGAGATCGATCTAAATGCCAAATTTGATGTGGAAATGGATCAAGTGGCTGTGCTGGATCGAGTGGTGGATAGGGTAGTGATGCATGTGATGGAGGATGAATTTCTTCACAAATGGCTCGTGGATTATGCCTATGAACAAATC
>CAWUWQ010000228.1:0-4309 GCA_963926065.1 uncultured Algoriphagus sp. | reverse complement strand
AGATGTGCTTATTTTATTAAAAGCAGCGATTAGGGGCGGTTTGGAATAATAATGCCATTCAAGATTTTGAGACCAAAGCCAATATTGAGCCTCTTCAGTAAAGAGATTAATCTCAGGCCTAAGTGTAAAAATCACTTTGGCTACAGAAATTAAAAGAGCAACTCCCCAAAATAGTTTGGAATAGTAGTCCGTGTTTTTCATATAAAAGTCAGTTAAAAAATAAAACCCCCAGTATCCTGAGGGTTTATACGAAAAATGGCAGGAAAGTTATTGCCTAGCTAGCACTAATTTTTCTTTATACTTCTTTATTTGCCTTCTTAGACCTTCTACCGCCTCGTCCGCAGCTGCTTCAAAGGAGTCAGACTGGTTCTTGGCAAAGAATTGCTTTCCAGGAACATTAAGCTTAATCTCTACAATTTTATTGGCCATGTTATCATTTTTATCAAGCCTCATAAAAACCTCTCCGTCAATGATTTGATCGTAAAAGGTATCCAGTTTATCAGCTTTTTTCTGGATAAAATCGATCAGTTTTCGATCTGCGTCGAAATGAATGGAGTGCATCTGCAGTTTCATATTGATTTGCATTTAGTTATTGAACAATAATTTATTTACGCTTTCGGATGTGCCTGTTCGAACACCGCCTTAAGTTTTTCTAGTGAATTATGGGTATAGACTTGTGTAGCTGCCAAATTAGCATGACCAAGTAAATCTTTGACGGCATTGAGGTCAGCCCCTTTGTTTAATAAATGGGTGGCAAATGTATGTCTTAAAACGTGCGGACTCCTACTGGAAGTCTGCGCAAAAAGACCTAAATGATGCCTAACGGTACGATAAATCAGCATAGGATAACTTTGCTTTCCTTGATTAGTCACAATAAAATAGTCACTTTGTCTGCCATTTGAAAACCTTTCCTCAAATACTTTTTGATACGAAAGGATATTCCGTTTTAGTGCAGATGTAATAGGGATTATTCGTTCTTTTTTTCGCTTTCCTAGCACACGTACCGATCCTTCTATAAGATTAATGTCAGACCATTTCAATCCGATCAGTTCGGATAGTCTGACTCCCGTCTGGTATAAAAACTCCATAATCATTTTGTCACATTGCCCTTCAAAAGTTGCTTCGTATACAGCTTCTTCTAGAACGGAATCAATGGTCGATTCTTGTACAAATTCAGGAAGTCTTTTAGGGGTTTTAAGGGATTTTAACTTATACGTAGGATCTTTTGTAATCAGCCTAGATCGCAGCAAAAATTTATAGAAAGATCGTAGGGTTGCCATCTTTCGATTGACTGTAGTACTACTGAGACCTTCATCTACCAAGTCTATCACCCAAGCTCTGATCTCGGTATGATCAGCTTCAGAAATTGAATCCTTCTCGAAAGAAAGTAAGGCAAATTCCTGAAACTGTTCTAAATCATGCCGGTAAGCTGTCACAGTATGGGGACTAGCTTTCTTCTCATATTCCAAATAGTTAATGAATGAATCGATCATTGTTCAGGATTGATCATCAAGTTAGTGGAATATTGGAGAAGGAGAAGTGAGTTCATTCACCTTTAGAGCAAAAAAAAGCAGCACTTTTGGAGTGCTGCTTTAGATATTTTACAATCAAGACTGTTTAGCCGTTTGCTTCATTCTGAAGTTTCTGCTTATATGCCGCCTTGATGACTTGCGCTCTTCTTACGATAGAAGGTTTTACAAAAGCTTGTCTTGCTCTTAATTCTCTAACAGCACCGGTCTTATCAAATTTTTTCTTAAAACGCTTCAGCGCCTTTTCGATTGATTCGTTCTCTTTTACGTTTACAATGATCATAGTGTTCACCCCCTTTCGGATGCAAAAGTAGGAAATTTTCTTTCAAATCAATACTTATTCTAGAAGTTATTCCAAATGGTTAAATACAAATAACCAAAAAAAGTCCAATTCTTGCGAGTTGGACTTTTTTTGAATTTATTTTTCTAGGATTAGCCGACTACTTTCTCAGCCAGCAATACAATTACATTGTCTTTTACTTCCACCACTCCTCCATCCACAATCATAGATTGCTTGCCTTCGGCAGTGGTAAAGGAAACTGTTCCTTTTGCAAGCGCAGATACCAAAGGGGCGTGATTAGTCAAAACCTGGAATGCTCCACCAGCTCCTGGGAAACTCGCTTCACTCACTTCACCCTGAAATACTTTCTTGTCCGGTGTGACGATTTCTAATTGCATCTGATCAATATTTATATAAAAGTGAATGATTAAGTTGCCTCAACCGACGCTCTATTTCTTATTATCTTACTTCAGCCAACATTTTCTCTCCCTTAGCGATCGCATCTTCGATGCTACCGACCAAGTTGAACGCTGCCTCAGGAAGGTGATCCAATTCTCCATCCATAATCATGGTGAATCCTTTGATCGTATCCTTGATATCAACCAAGACACCTTTTAAGCCTGTGAATTGCTCAGCTACGAAGAACGGCTGAGACAAGAAACGCTGTACACGTCTTGCTCTGTGCACGACTTGCTTATCTTCCTCAGAAAGCTCTTCCATACCCAAGATCGCAATGATATCCTGCAATTCTTTGTATCGCTGAAGAATCTCTTTCACTCGTTGCGCACAACCGTAATGCTCCTCGCCCAGAATATCTGGAGAGAGAATTCTGGAGGTAGAATCCAAAGGATCCACAGCTGGATAAATTCCAAGCTCGGCAATTTTTCTGGAAAGTACTGTAGTTGCATCCAAGTGCGCGAAAGTCGTCGCTGGAGCTGGGTCAGTCAAGTCATCAGCAGGAACGTAAACGGCCTGAACTGATGTAATAGAACCATTCTTTGTGGAAGTGATTCGCTCTTGCATGGTACCCATTTCCGTTGCCAAAGTTGGCTGGTAACCTACTGCTGAAGGCATACGACCAAGAAGTGCTGACACTTCGGATCCAGCCTGAGTAAATCGGAAGATGTTGTCGATGAAGAAAAGGATATCTTTACCAGCTTCTTCGCCATCACCATCTCTATAATATTCTGCCAAAGTCAAACCTGTCAAGGCCACTCGCGCACGTGCCCCAGGAGGCTCGTTCATCTGACCAAACACGAAGGTTGCTTTAGAGTCTTCTAATTTTTTCAAATCTACTTTGGAAAGATCCCATCCACCTTCTGTTTCAAGGCTATGAACGAACTCATCACCGTAAGTCACGATACCTGATTCGATCATCTCTCTAAGCAAGTCATTTCCCTCACGGGTACGCTCACCTACACCGGCAAATACAGATAAACCTGCGTAAGCCTTTGCGATGTTGTTGATCAATTCCTGAATCAATACAGTCTTGCCTACACCGGCTCCACCAAACAATCCAATTTTACCACCTTTAGCATAAGGCTCGATCAAGTCAATTACTTTAATTCCAGTAAAAAGAATTTCAGTGGAGGTTGAAAGGTCCTCAAATCGAGGTGCAGACCTGTGAATCGGAAGACGCTTACCTGGAGGCAATTGTGGTAAACCATCAATGGCTTCACCAACCACATTGAAAAGTCGGCCTTTAATTCCTTCACCAGTAGGAACTGAGATAGGTTGACCCAAATCTCTTACTTCCATACCACGAACCATTCCCTCAGAAGAGTCCATTGCGATTGTACGTACTCTGTCTTCACCCAAGTGCTGCTGAACCTCCATTACGACCACTTGACCGTTTTCTTTGGTTACTTCCACTGCGTCAAGGATGTTAGGTAGTTTACTGCCTTCGAAGGAAACGTCCACTACGGGCCCGATTACTTGAGTTATCTTTCCAATATTTGCCATTTGATCGTTGAAATGTAAAAAGGATGTACTTTTTTAATTCGAGCGCAAAATTAAGCAGAAAAGCCTAATACCAAAGGATATTTGGAAAATAATCGGGTCATTCTTCCATTTTAGATTTTAAAATGCGCTTGGCGCCAAAAAAGCCGATCGGAATCAATCCAACACTCTTCTAGCAAACAAAAAAGCTTTCGCCCAATAGACATTGCTCAAGTAATCCTCAGATACTCCAAGCGAAGTGGAAGAATGAATAAATCGAATGTCAGATTTAGAAGTCTCTGTCACTATCCCTGAGTGCGTAACTTGTTTTCGCTTTCTTCCGGTCGCGAAAAAAAGCAGATCACCCGGCTTGATTTCATTCTTTTTGATACCTTTCCCTTGCTCACTTTGTGACGCTGAAGTCCGAGGCATATTAATCCCAACCGAGTAAAAAGAGTGATAAACCAAAGCAGAGCAATCTATTCCTGATCGAGTAGTTCCTCCATATTTGTAGGGAGTTCCAGTATAACTTTTGGCTGTAGAGATTACTTGATTAAAGGGT
>CAWUWQ010000227.1:0-3135 GCA_963926065.1 uncultured Algoriphagus sp. | reverse complement strand
TTCCCCGATTTTTATCTTCTCTACAAAATCCAGTTTTAGCAATTTTTCTTTCCAGACTGTCACATCATTTGTTCCAACAAAATCCTGAGCCGCTATCCATAAAGTATCAGCGCTTAAGTCCACCTGCAAATAGGCTGTTTCTGGTCTTTTTCCCGGTAACGATTCCGCTTTGAACCTCGTAGAGTCTACATTCTGAAAAGCGATTCCATCTGTGCTGATTTTAGGAAAATACCGATGAAAGCCACCCTCAGAATAGGTGAATTCAATCCAATAGTTGACTGGTTGATCCGACCATACCTTAAACGCATACCATGGGCTTGGATTAATCGGTTCATTCTCAGGTTCGATTCGTATGCGAATCAAGGTGTCATTCACCTCCAAGACATCATTGAGCCGAGCTCCTTCAAATTGATTGGAAAAGTAAACTCCCTTATCTAAATCAAAGACCTTCTTTTCCTGAATTTGGATGGGCTTACTTTCCGTAGGAATGATTTGAATCGGACCTTGACCTTCCCATTTAGCCGTGGATTTGCAGGAAATAATCCAGCCTAAGAAAAATACGATGATGATTGGTTTGAGAAACTTCATATCCGAAAGTTAAAATAAAAACCCTCCAAATTTCTTCGGAGGGCTCTCAAATAATACCTCGTAAATCTTAAATCCAAGAGATTGCTTCTCCGCCAAGGCGAATAGCAATGACGTTAAACCTTCGGCACCTTCCACCCATTGTGATACTGGGCTTTCATCAAGTCATTTGCAGCTGAAGATGTAAACTGGTTTTTTTCTGCATCCCAATATACTTTCTCTCCTGTCTTATAAGCAATATTTCCCATCTGAGCATTGATCGCAGCTACAGAACCTGTTTGAATCGCACAGTTCAGGAGTTTAGGATCATTCGCTTTTACAGCATCTGAGAAATTAACAGCATGCAAGTCCAATGCATTCCCAACAGGCTTTATATGACCGACTTCTTCCACCTTATTGGTTCGGACACCGTCTTTGGTTTCCGTTTCTGGAATCACTTTCCATCCCCCACGATTTACTACCAAAGTGGCATTATTTCCAATGAATGCTATTCCTTCAGTCGTACCATAGTTACCACCATCGATACCCGTGGCATGTTCCCAAAGCATATTGAAGCCATCATATTCGTAAACCGTCTGTAAAGTGTCCGGCGTCTCTGAAGCATCATCAGGATAGGCAAACTTCCCACCCGAAGCCATCACTGACTTTGGTGCAGAAACTCCCATCGCATACAATGCAATATCAATCTCATGTACGCCCCAGTCAGTCATCAAACCTCCTGCATAATCCCAGAACCAACGGAAATTAAAATGAAAACGGTTTGGGTTGAATTCTCTCGAACGTGCTGGACCAAGCCACATTTTGTAATCTACTCCTGCTGGCGGAGCTTGATTAGCAAGGACAGGAACAGGTTTCATCCAACCTTGATAAGCCCAGCATTTCACCAGGCGGATTTGGCCCAATTTTCCAGACTTCACATAATCGATCGCCTCAGCATATTGCGAGCCTGAACGCTGCCATTGGCCCACTTGGACGATTTTACCATAGCGCTCTTGGGCTTTTACCATGATCTGGCATTCTTCAATAGTATTTGCAATTGGTTTTTCGACGTAGACATTTTTGCCTGCGGAAACTGCATCGACCATATTCAGGCAATGCCAATGATCTGGCGTACCAATGATCACGATATCAATATTTGGATCTTCGAGCATCTTCCGATAGTCGGTATATTGCTTCGGGCGAGTCCCTCGGATTTTGAATACATCTTCAGTTCTCCGATCCAAAACCGACTGATCTACATCAGCTAGTGCTACACAGTTCACGTGCGGCATTTTGAGGTGAGCATTCATATTTGACCAACCCATGCCATTGCATCCGATGACGCCATAGTTAAGTTGATCGGAGGCTTTGATTTTCCGGGTGAATGCTCCAAAATCAGCAGCAGTCAGTACTTGCGGCATGCTTAATCCTGCACCGAGGAGCATGGTGTTTTGTATAAATTTTCTTCTTGAGGACATTTTGGGAAAGTTAAAAGGTTGAAAGGTTTTCAATTGTCGGTTCTCGGTTGTCGGTTGTCGGTTCTCGGTTGTCGATTAACTTTTTTAACTGACAACGCACAACCGACAACTGGTTACAGCTTACGAACCCAAATATTTCTGAATCTAACCGGATTGCCGTGATCCTGAAGTTTGATCGCCAATTCCTCTGCATGAGCCTTATAGTTTGGAATACCGATGTATTCAGTCGGTCCTTTTAAAGCCACATGATTTTGTACCAATACTCCATTCATCAAAACAGTCACAGTGGCCGGTGAAGTAAGAATCCCATCTTTGTTGAATCGAGGAGCTTTAAAGATAATGTCATAATAATTCCATTCGCCAGCTGGTCTTAAAGCCATTGCCAATGGTGGATGTTGCTTATAAATACTTCCTGCTTGGCCATTGGTGTAGGTTTTACTTTCGTAGCTATCCAGCACCTGCACCTCATAAATTCCCATCAAGAAAAATCCCGAATTACCTCTCCCCTGTCCTTCACCTACGATAGTTGTTGGAGCAGACCATTCTACGTGATATTGAGCATCCCCAAATGGAAGTTTAGATTGAATATCTCCTTTTCCACGAGTCACGACCAACTCACCATTTTCTATAAGCCATTCAGCAGGACTAGAACCATCCTTGGCACTGACAAAACCATTTAAACTCGTCCCATCAAATAATACAATGGCATCAGAAGGAGGAGCTGTATTATGTGCTCCGGGAGTTACTTTAGGGGGGACAGGAGTATAAAATTCAGTCGCCTCGGGCTTCATTGGAGGCGGCGTTTTCTCTTGGGCAAAAGTAGCAGTGCTAAGCAATCCTACTCCAGTTAAAAGCAATAGTCTTTTCATATTCATAATAGTTTATTAAGGGTTGAGATGATAAGTCATTAAATTAAGTCAATTTGACCTGAATCAAAAAACCATTGATAAATTTTTGGTTTTAGTGGCATTTCTTTTTCTTAATTTTCATCTAAATAGCACTTATGAAAAAATCCCTACTTCTTATCATTGCCTTTGTTGTATTGAATTCGGCTGCTTACGCCCAGTCAGCCTATTTTTTTTCGGGTGAAAAG
>CAWUWQ010000226.1:0-6404 GCA_963926065.1 uncultured Algoriphagus sp. | reverse complement strand
GCCACTCCAAATTACTCCAGAGTGGCTTTTTAGGTTTTTACGATAACTTATTTTTTCAGCGAAGCCATGTCAATCACAAATCGGTAACGGACGTCACCTGCAATTGTCCGCTCGTAGGCCTCATTGATTTCGTCCATCGCGATCACTTCTACGTCAGAAACTATGCCGTGCTCAGCACAGAAATCCAACATTTCCTGAGTTTCTTTGATCCCGCCAATCAGCGAGCCGGCCAAGCTTTTTCTTCCAAAAATCAAGGCTGTCGCATGGATTTGCTCAGGTGTAGGGGGAACTCCCAGCAAGACCATGACTCCATTTGTTTTCAACAGATTCAAATAAGCTGAGTAATCATGAGAAGCCGATACTGTGTCTATAATCAGATTATAAGACCCTTTCAATCGTTTCATATTCTCAGGATCTGTAGTCAACTCGAAGTGGTGAGCTCCTAAGTAGTCAGCATCTTTAGCTTTTTCAGGAGAGCGACTAAGCATGGTGACTTCTGCTCCCATTGCCGCGGCAATCTTCACTGCCATATGTCCCAGTCCACCAAGTCCCACTACAGCTACTTTATCTCCTTTTTTTACATTCCAATGCTTCAATGGAGAATAAGTAGTGATACCTGCGCACAATAAAGGAGCAACTCCTTCAAGAGGCAGCTTGTCGGAAACCTTGAGTACGAATTTTTCAGTGACCACGATCTGCGTCGAGTATCCACCGTAAGTAATTGTTTTCTTGTCTTGCAGATAAGAGCTGTAGGTGCCTGACATCCCTTTTTCGCAAAACTGTTCTAGATCATCTTTACAGTTGACACAGCCACCGCAAGACTCCACCATACAGCCTACGCCTACGGTGTCACCAACTTTATGTTTGGTGACTTCTGAACCTACAGAAATAACTTTCCCTACGATCTCATGACCAGGTACGACTGGAAAAATAGTGCCTCCCCACTCGTTTCTGGCCGTATGAATGTCTGAATGGCATACTCCACAATAGAGGATGTCTATCTCTACATCTTTCGGGCCTGGAGTTCTTCTTTCAAGTTGAAAAGGTGCTAGTGGTTGATCTGCATGTTTTGCAGCATATGATTTTACGGTGCTCATAAAAATTATTTTTTAGTAAAAATTAGTTTTGAATATACAAAATATTTTGCCCTTATGACTCGGAAACAACCTTCTTAGCTGCATCTTGATCTACATACCAAATCAAATCCGCAGTAGCTGGATTAACCAGGCTAGCGGGATAGATTCGGAAATTCCCTTCCTGCTTTACGATTTCACGAACCTTCTCGGCTTTGCTGGCGCCTGTGACTAAGAATGCTACTCTTTTCGCATTGTTAATTATTTTTCCAGTGATAGTTACACGCTTCTGGCCTGAGTCTGGATGTGTAGCTACTTCGCAGTTGTGAGAAGAATCCCAAAGCTGAATCGAATCTGGGAAAATTGATGCGGTATGGCCATCGTCGCCCAAGCCGAGTATCACCAAGTCAAACTGAGGAATGCCATTTACCTTTGGTAGTTGCTGATCTAGTACATTTCCGTAATGGATAGCTTCTTCGATAGGATCATTTTCACCTTGTACACGAAAAATATTTTCAGCCGGAATAGTAATCTTTGATAAGAGATGATCTAATGTCATTTTGTAATTGCTCTCTGGGTCTGTCTGAGGTACGCATCGCTCATCTCCCCAGTAAAAAAAGACTTTTGACCAATCAATCTCCGAGGCAAAATTTTCAGCTAAATAATCAAAGACGACTTTTGGAGTACTTCCTCCTGAAAGGGCAACGTGAACTTTTTCCTGGGATTCAATTAACTCTTGAAATTGGCAGGAAAATTCATCTGCCAGTTTTTCTTTAGAACTGGAAATAATCAACTGCATAATATATTGGGTTTGATTAAGTATCGTTTAGGATTATGAATTAGCAAATGACGCAGAAGCCAGATTCATCGGTTAGCAAGTCACCAGGATTTCTCCAGCCAAAGCTACCTTCGATCAAATCATCCGAGTTTCTAGGACCCCAAGTTCCTGCGGAATAGCCGTAGGTATTGACTTGAGGGCTATTTTCCCAGCATTTTAAAATTGGATCAACGAATTTCCAAGCAGCTTCAACTTCATCCGCTCGCGCATAGAGCGTCGTATCTCCCTGCATCGCATCCAATAAAAGCCGTTCGTAAGCATCCATGACATGAGCAGACTCAAGGTCTGAATAGTAAAAATCCATATTTGCCTGCTCGACATGAAAACCTAGCCCGGGGACTTTTACCCCAAACTTGATCAAAATCCCTTCGTCGGGCTGAATCCGGATGATTAGTTTATTGTCCTTTTTGTAGACATCCTGACTTTTGAATATGTCATGATGTGGGCTCTTAAAATGAATGACCACTTCGGTGACTTTGGTTGGCATGGCTTTACCGGTACGAACGTAGAAGGGCACATCACTCCAGCGCCAATTATCGATGAAAAACTTCACTGCAGCATAAGTCTCGGTGGTAGAATCAGGATTCACTCCATCCTCTTCCCGATAGCCTTTTACATTCTTACCATCGATTGTGGAGGCCACATATTGGCCTTTAAGTGTGTTTTTAAGGATTGTCTCATCGTCCTTCATAATTCGAATAGACTTCAGCGCTTTCACTTTTTCATTGCGGATTTCCTCAGCATCAGAATTGATTGGCGGCTCCATCACAATCAATGAAATCACCTGAAGCAAATGGCTCTGAAACATATCACGTAGCGCTCCTGATTTATCATAATAGCCCCCGCGTTTTTCCACACCTACGGTTTCCGCATTGGTGATCTCCACATGATGGATGTAGCGACGATTCCAGACTGGCTCAAAAATAGAATTTGAAAAACGCGTCACCAAGACGTTTTGAACTGTTTCCTTGCCTAGGTAATGGTCTATTCGATAGATTTGAGATTCTTGAAAGTACTTGTGTAATCCCTCGTTGAGCGCTTTAGCGGAAGCCAAATCGTAGCCGAATGGTTTTTCTACGATAATTCGTTTCCATCCTTCGTCCTCTTTGGTCAAGCCTTCTTCATAAAGATTTTTCGCGATCGGCTCATACAGGCTTGGAGGGGTAGAGAGGTAAAAAATGTAATTTTCAGCGGTGCCAAATTTTTCATTCAAGTATTGGATTCGGTTGGCTAGTGGAGCATAGCTACTATCATAGTCTTCTCCCAGGTCGGTATAGAAAAGCTTATTTGAAAACTTATTGATAAAAGATGTTTCCTCCGAGCTAAGTTTTTTCTCCAAAAACTCGCTTTCAATCAGGACTTTTTTTCGAAAATCATCATCCGTCATTGAGCTTCGGCTCACACCCATCACGACAAAATTCTCTGGTAGATGCTTTCCCTTGTAAAGGTTGAAAAGTGCCGGAATTAGTTTTCGAGCTGTCAAATCACCTGAAGCCCCAAAAATTATCAGCATCTGGTTTTGAGTTTTTTTCATCTGTTTATAATTTGATTTTCGAAGGTCATATGGAATCTCGCATGGCTGATAATCTTCCCTATGTTTGACTTCTGGATCATGCTCGATTTCATAAGAAAATCTAGATTGATTCGGAATTCAAGGTAGAGATAAAGTGAATTTCGCCTAATAGTTTTTGCTAAAAAGCTTCATAGGTCATTTTGATAAGTTAATTTTGACCTTGAGGCTGTAAAAATAGGGCTTATTTATTTTATTCTTCAGCCGATTAGATGAATTGACAAAGAGACAACGCGATGCAAGGAACATATGATTTTGGCCTGATAGGTCTAGGAGTGATGGGTAGGAATTTTATTTTGAATGTAGCAGATAATGGTTATAAAGCTTTTGGATATGATTTGGATCAGTCCCAAGTGGCGGCACTGAAAGCTGAGGGTCATCCCGATCAAGTGGATGCTACTTCTGATATTGTGACGTTTACCAAGTCGCTGAGTATACCTAGAAAGATCATGCTACTCGTTCCAGCTGGTAAAATCGTAGATCAGGTCATCGAAAGTTTGCTGCCGTATTTAGATAAAGATGATATTATCATTGATGGTGGAAATTCCTTTTTTACTGACACCGACAGAAGAGAGGCGTATTTAAAAGAAAAAGGAATTCATTTTTTTGGATCAGGAGTTTCCGGCGGAGCTAAAGGTGCTCGAAGAGGCCCGAGTATTATGCCTGGAGGAAATAAAGAAGCCTACCAGCATGTGAAGCCGATCTTTGAGGCAGTTTCTGCGAAATACAAAGGCGAACCTTGTGTGGCCTACCTTGGTCCAAAATCAGCAGGAAATTATGTGAAGATGGTTCACAATGGGATTGAATACTCCATGATGCAACTGACTTCGGAGATTTATTATCTAATGAAGAAGTCGGTCGGATTATCGAATACAGAACTTCATGAAGTTTATTCCACTTGGAACTCTGGAAGACTTCAATCTTTTCTGGTAGAGATTACAGCTGAGATCTTCACCCAAAAGGATACACTCACGAATGGAGATTTGGTGGATATGATTTTAGATAAGGCCAAGCAAAAAGGAACCGGAAAGTGGACTTCTCAAAATGCTATGGATCTAGGGATTCCTGTTCCGACGATCGATATGGCTGTGAGCATGCGGGAGATTTCAGCATTAAAAGAGGAGCGAGTGTTAGCTGATCAGTTATATTCCAGACCTCAGCCAATAGATATTTCAAAAGAAGAAATGATTGCTCAAGCAGAACAAGCCTTGTATTTTTCCTTTATTATTTCCTATGCCCAGGGATTACATCAATTGGAAGTTGCCTCCGGAGAGTATGGATATGAGCTGGATATGGCAGTGATTGCCAAAATCTGGCGTGCTGGCTGTATCATCCGAGCGGGATTGTTAGCGGATATTGCTGATGCATATACCGCAAAACCTGATTTAGCAAACTTACTGTTATCACCCGCCTTTGTGGGAAAAGTACAGGGAACAATGCCAGCTGTTCGGGGCTTAGTAGCCTACGCCGCGCAAAGTGGGATTCCAGTTCCTGGGTTAGCTTCGGCGCTGAGCTATTTCGATGCTTATACTTCTTCTAATCTTCCTTTAAATCTGATCCAAGCTCAGCGCGATCACTTTGGTTCGCATACCTATGAGCGGATTGATCGAGAAGGGATTTTTCACACCGAATGGGGGAGTCAGTAGGCATGGGGCAGTAGGCAGTTAGCAATTAACCTTTGAGGTTTTTTTCTAACCTCGAAGGTTTGATTTCAGGAAGCAGTATGCACGGTGCCGTAAGCAGGGATTAGTTGGCAAGTCAGAAAAATAAGAAATCAATAAAGAATTAAGGAGTTTTGAGGGCTTAGCCCACTTTCAATTTCAGCTCGCCGTGGCGCTTAATGATTTTAAGCTCAAAAAACTGATTGACAAATGCTTTGCAATGATTCTCAGCCCATTCAGCACGACTTTCGGTATCATAGAGTAAAGTCATTCGGAGCATTGTCTTCACATATTGTTCGTGTGTCCCAAGTTCCTTGATCCAAGCAATAAAGGCAGCTTCCCATTCTTCTTTGAATTTGTCGAAATGATTTCGTCCATCAAAAAGAATTTCTAGTTGATTGTCATCATGCTTAAAGCGGTAGATCCCGCAGAGCTGACGGTAAATAATGTTCACCCGATCAAAAGGAAATTCGAAGGTACTTAGAATGTTGGCATACGTCTCATCCATGAGGAGAAGCGGATTATACATATAGGTATAAGAGCGTTTCAACTCGTAAATCATCTGATCGATCAACTCATCTTCGAGTACAAACTGAGCTTGTCTGAGGATGTAGTTTTTATCTAAAGGGAAGATTTTTTCGATCATTTTAAAAAGATTGACTTGTAAAAATACAAAACTTATTTTTTTACTCGTGCATTTTGGAAGTTTTAATGGTTAAAAATTGATTAAAGATCGTGCCTTCAGCACTCTTAAAAATATTGAATTTGTTTGATAACCTAGAATTTCATTCTAAGCTAGTACGAACATTGCCTTCACCAATTCTGGCATTTAGCAATCGAGATTTCGAATTCCAATACAATACATTTCTTGGATCTCCGGAAAAAGCGCTGCTTGTGACAGCCCTAAATTTCATTTTGTGCTTTTATAAAAATTGCTTTTGGTAATTTTGGCTTTTCCCAATCCAATTAGATAACATTTCTTGTCTTTGATCTTCTGGAAAAGCGCTGAAGGCGCGGATTGTATCAGCCCTAAATGAAATTTGGGGCTGAAGGGGTGATCTGTATTTTCACCCATGATAATAAGACCTGATATTTTTAACCTGATATTTAATTCTAGGTAATTACGATTATTCAGATTCAATTATTACCAATCCGCACTTCCTTTTGGTACATAAGCAGCCATCCGGTCTAGAAGCTCCACAGGATCATCAGATACAATCAATAATTCTTCTTGCTCTGGGTAAAGAAACCCCTGCTCCATT
>CAWUWQ010000225.1:0-4093 GCA_963926065.1 uncultured Algoriphagus sp. | reverse complement strand
TCGCTGTTCATCGGGAGTGATGATGAGCATATGTGATCCACCGGGAAGTCCGATGACCTCATCAAACGTCTTGGTTGCCGGATCATATCGTGAGATCAGGCGGTTAGTCTCATGGCCTACGTAAAGATGACTGCCTGTGAAAGTAATTGCATGACGGTCTCCAAATGCGCTGATGTCAATGGGCTCAATCTGCTTTTGCGCAACAGCATCCACCACCGTGATTCCGGGAAGATTCGAGCCGATGTACACATTACGCCCGTCGGTTGCCAGTTCATGAAGATTTCCCCCTGCCGGAATACGCGCTACCACTTCAAGTGTTTCGGGATCGATTATCACCAGTCGGCCCGCAGCCTTCTCGGCTACGAGCAAGGCCTGTCTGGGTGTGGGTCCAAAGCTCACTACCGGCGAATCCGGATCGACGGCCCGGCTTTCCCCCTGCCCACCACTTTTGCCAGAACCCCCTGCTGGTGGGACCTGGGCAAGCAATGGTTGTACCTCAAGAAGGAGAAAGGTGATCAGTAGGAATAAAAAACAACTTGATTTTATCATAGCAGGAATTTGGATAGGATTAGTTATGAAAACCACCTCCATAGATTGTCCTGTGCTGTCTAGAATATTCACTTCTCAGCGCTATTTCTTATAGTTCCTATGATGTTTCAGGTTCGTTTTAAGGACAGAACCAAAAAGAAAATAGAATGGACACTGATTTCTTCTAGGTTATTTAGTGGTATCGAGGTGCACAAGCGCGAATGAAGCAGACAAACTACGCTTAGACGAACGAAATGGCTATAACCAGATGGGGGATTTTCGGAAAGATTCCACGAGTACCCAGAAGACAAAGTATCATTGCCACACCATAAATACTCACCCAAACTTCTAGATCAGAATCATTAAATTGTTAATAGGCAAAAAGAGCGAAGATGAAAATCCATAGCCCGAAAAAGATTTTGTTAAACTTCATATTATTTTGGGGCTTTAGTCAAAATTACAGAAAACAAAGAAAATTACTTGCTTTATTAGCAGTTCAATCATCTGATTTATCCTATATCTCTTTGATTAACTATTAAAATTAAGGGCACCTATGATTCTTAAATTATCTCAAATTAACAAACATAGAATTAAAGCTCTTCTTATTCTGTGTTGCTTAATTTCTCTTTCATCCAATCTTTTTGCACAGCAAATGGAGCTGGATACGGTATCCAAAGTGCAAGTGCAGGTGAAAAAATACCCAGTAATATTCTTTACTGACACTCTATTTTATATAAGTTCCAAACTAGGCCAATACAGTGCTGCTGAGCGTGCAGAAAACCAAAGTAATAAGCTTGCACTACTCATAGAAAATGATGCGCTGGATCTAGCTCTATTTACAACAGTTGAAGATGAAGTCTCAACCGAAATCTTGTATGGCGAGCGGATCATTGCTAGTATCACGAAGGGAGATGGTGAAGCTTTAGGGAAGGAAAAAGGAGTGCTAGCTCAACAGTACATGGCAGCTATCAAAGCTAGCTATACTACACACTACGATAAGAAAAACCTTTTCGCCAATCTTACTCGAGGTGGGTTATTATTAGGAATCTTCGTTTTACTATTTTTCTTAGTAAAACTCATCAACAAGGGCTTCAATAAGTTAATCGATTTCATCCTTCGTAGATGGCATACCTTTTTCAAAGGTATCAAGATCAAAAACATTGAAATTCTTTCTGCTGAGCGAGAGGAAAAACTTTTTTTCCTAGTCATGGGAGCGCTTAAAATCTTCCTGATTATCATCTTACTTTACCTCTCACTTCCCATAATCTTCAGCATTTTCCCAGCTACTAAAGGAGTGGCAACAATGCTCCTTGGTTACATCACTTCTCCTCTAAAAGTAATTGCATTAGGTTTTATCGGATATCTCCCTGAGCTTTTCATGATACTTGTGGTGGTATTCATCACGTTTTATATCTTTAGGGCTATCAATTTTATTTCAGTAGAGGTAGAAAGAGGCAATTTATCCATACCTGGCTTCTATCCTGAATGGTCAAGACCAACATTTAATCTGGTTAAGATTATCATAATTGCCTTTTCTTTTATAGTAATTTTCCCATATCTGCCTGGCTCAGATTCACCTGCATTTCAGGGGGTCAGCGTTTTCCTCGGCTTGCTGATTTCATTGGGTTCATCTTCTGCTATTAGTAATATTATTGCAGGTCTAGTGATCATATATATGAGAGCCTTTAAGCTTGGTGATCGAGTGAAAATAGGTGATACTACTGGTGACGTAATCGAAAAAACGATGCTAGTAACTAGACTCCGTACTATCAAAAACGAAGAAGTAACTATCCCAAACGCCTCGATACTGGCCGGTAAAACAATTAATTACTCTGTTGAAGCAAACGGGCCTGGCCTGATCCTCCACTCCACTGTTACTATTGGGTATGATATTCCTTGGAAACAAGTTCATGAGCTCTTGATAGGAGCGGCACTGAAAACAGACAGAATACTGAAAGAGCCTAGTCCTTTTGTATTGCAAACAAGTCTAGATGATTTCTATGTGAGCTATCAAATCAATGCATATACTATTACTCCTGAAAAAGCGGCACTAATATACTCTGACCTTCACTCATTCATCCAAGATGCCTTTAATGAAGCGGGAGTAGAAATAATGTCTCCTCATTATCGCGCAGCTCGTGATGGCAACCAGATCACTATTCCTCCAACCTATTTACCTGAAGGCTATATTAGCCCTTCATTTAAGGGGGATACAAAAACTGGGAAGTCTAATAATTAACCTTCACTTCATTTTATGATTACACAAAGTAGATTCAGAAATGAATTAAGGGGAAATTTTGTAGAATTTTCTGGAAGAATTTAATCATTTGCCTTTTTTAAAATTTTGCCTATTTCTTCCCTAAATGTGGTTAGACCTTTGATTGAAGCACTGAGCGAGCATAACTGTTATAAACTTGGTCGTATACAAATACAACCCGATTACGATAGGTTGGGTTTGTAAGAAAATAATCGTGCAGTTCTTTACTCCCAACATCCCGTGAAATGGTATTGTTAATCCATTCAGGATACCATTCATGATTCTCTCTCACGTATTTTTTATGGTCAATGACTTCGTTTGAAATGCTAATTTCTATTTGATATTAAAGCGTAGTTTCAAACTATCCTTAGACGAAAGATCTGACTACATCCAGATGGAGTCCCGGTAACGATGCTAGCCAAATAGAAGTAGTGACTATGTTCAAACGCTGGTGCAAGATGCTGTGTGCTGTAACTTCCTAATCCTACTAGCGCAACTCCAAGCTTTTTTGTTCTATCGTTCATAAGCAGAAGATCAATTTATTTTGGAAGTAAAAGAGTTTTTAAGCACATAGGAAATAGTTAGCTGAACTATGAGGTGATTTTGCAAAAAAAAAAAGTTGATTGCCTTAAATAGCCTAGCGAACCTTTAGGGCTGTGCTAGACTAGTTGTGTTGGGCAAAAGAAGTGAGTATGCTAAAATTAGTGAGCAGGAAAATATTCAGGAACTAGCCGGTTGATTTTACTCAAAGTTTCAGGCATGGTAAGCGCACTCATTCCGCCAGAGGCATTGGCATGTCCACCTCCATCAAAGTGGGCAGCAGCCAAACCATTTACTGGATTCTCTTTGCCTTTTGAGCGGAAGGAAATCTTGATGATGCCATCCCGTTCCAAAAAGACCATGGCTGCTTTCATCCCTTTTATAGATAGCGCAAGATTGGCTAGACTATCGGTATCTCCTTTTTGGTACTGATACTTTTC
Organism: uncultured Algoriphagus sp.; assembly: GCA_963926065.1. GTDB lineage: Bacteria > Bacteroidota > Bacteroidia > Cytophagales > Cyclobacteriaceae > Algoriphagus. The sequence continues at coordinate 328 of CAWUWQ010000225.1, read as the reverse complement.
CAACTCTTCCTTTGTCAGAGAAATAATTGCCACAGCGTTTTCCTCCATGATCTCCATTTTCTGACTCATCGCAAATCCCTGTAGACGAAGACGAGATGCAGTATTCGTATCATTCAGCAATTCATGGATAAGGTGATGTTTTACGCCAGCAGCAAGCAGTTTAGCTAGTACCTCGTGTGTTCTTGGCTTGACGGAATTGAATCGAAAGCTTCCTGTATCAGTTAGAATTCCCAGATATAAAGGAGTTCCGATTTCTTCATCCAGTAACCTACCGTTGCCAGATTGCTCAATCAATTCTACGATCAACTCAGCCGTAGAGGATACAGCG
>CAWUWQ010000224.1:0-5334 GCA_963926065.1 uncultured Algoriphagus sp. | reverse complement strand
AAAATCAAGGTGGGCTGGATGTTTTTGATAATCAGTAAGATCTTGAATCGATTGACAGGAAATAACGAAACAATGTGTGAACCCTTGGTGATGGTTTTCTTCACTGATATTTCTGCCCCATTCCATAGCTACAATTTGGGGAACTTGACTTTTAAGAGACATAAAGGAACTGACCACATGCTCTACTTCATCTTCGGAAGAGGAGTCTCTGAATTTGAATAGCACCACATGGCGCAACAGTGAAGATTTAGCATTCATAATTTTTTCTTTAAAATATTCCAGGAACACTTCCGCCATCTAATTTTAACACCGCTCCATTGGTGGCCGATGAAAGCGGACTTGCCAGATAAAGTACTCCATTGGCAATCTCTTCAGGTGATAAAAATCGTTCAATTAAGGATGTTGTTCTTACATTTTTGAAAAAAGCAGACGCAACATCTTCCTCTTTCTGATTTTCTTTAACGGCCTGCTCCTTCAAAAATCGTTTGGCTCCTTCAGATAAGGTAGAACCTGGCATGATGGAATTAACAGTGACGGCTGATCCTCTTGTAGTTTGTGCTAATCCACGCGAGATACTGAGCATGGCAGCTTTAGTCATGCTGTAGGCAATTAAATCCTCGGGTACTAGTTGAGCACATTCGCTACTCACAAAGACAATGCGGCCCCAATCCCGAGCCATCATTTTTGGAAGTAGTGCTCGCGATAGTCGCACACCACTCATGACGTTTACTTCAAATAGGCGATACCAATCCTCATCGGAAGTCTCAGTGAAGGATTGAGAAGTGAAAATCCCAACGTTATTGATCAGGATATCTATTCGGTCCAGTTTTGAAATTAAGTCCTTTACAGAATTTGGATCACTGAAGTCAGCTGTTATTCCGGATACCTTTGCCGAAGGAATTTCCTTTTTCAATTCTTCAATAGCATGTACTACTGTTTCCTCATGTCGACCATTCAGAATCACATGAGCTCCCTCTTTAGCCAATAGTTTTGCAATGGCAAACCCAATTCCAGAAGTAGATCCGGAAATAAAGGCAATTTTATTAGTCAATAGGTAATCCATAGTTGAGAGTGTTTAGTTTGCAATTCCCCAAGGACTGAAGAAGACCCACAAGGCTAAAACTGCGATAATTAAGATAATTGTTAGGATGACATCGGATGTAAAAACCAGCTTTTTCTTAATTCCTGACCTCTGAAATGTCACTAATCGCAATGACTCTTCCGACTGAGGAGTGGTAAGACGACTGACGACCATCATTATCCCAGCACAAATGACAAACAGAATGATGGCGAAATGAAGAAAGTTAATGTCCAAAAAGGTATGCACAAATGAACCTTCTTTTACCTCAATGATTCCTTCCTTGCTCATAAACTCGGTAACCAGTCGGGATACGCCTAATGCAAAACCCATCCATAACGAAACAATTGCACCCTTTGCATTGATCCACTTGAAGTATAGCCCAAATAAAAACACCGCAGCAATAGGTGGCGAGATGTAGGCTTGAATACTTTGGAGATAAAAGAATATCCCTCCTCCCATCAATGATTTCATGAAAGGAATCCAACCTAGACTCACGAATACGAGTGCGACTGTTGCCAATTGTCCCACCCAAACCAATTCTTTTTCAGAGGCTTTTGGTTTGTATTGTTTATAAAAATCAATCGTAAATAAAGTAGATGAAGAGTTGAAAGCAGATGAAAGCGAACTCATTAATGCAGCAAGAAGTCCTGCGATCGCGAGGCCTTTCAGACCAATGGGAAGGAAACCAGTGATCATAGCTGGTAATGCATAATCAGCATTGGAAGTCGAAAAATCCAGCATCCCTTTTTGCAAAAGTGCATAGGCGATAACACCTGGAATAAAGAAAATAAAAACAGGTAATAACTTTAAGAATCCAGCAAAGAGCGCTCCTCTTCGGGCGTTGCTGACATCTCTTGCTGATAATGTCCGCTGCACGATAAATTGATCCGTACACCAATACCATACACCCAAGATTGGTGCACCAAATAACATTCCAGTCCAGGGATATTGTGTGTCCGTCATAGGGCGCCACAAGTTAAAGAAGCGCTCAAGTGGTGGGTTGCCCGGTTGGGTAGAAGCTTGTTGAATGGTCGAAATCATTTCATCCCAGCCCCCCAATTGAGCCAATCCGAAATAAGTAACAGCGCCACAACTCGCAATGAGTATGAATGCCTGCACCATATCGGTGTAGATTACCGCTTTGAGTCCTCCTAGAACCGTATAAAATCCTGTTGCCAAAACGATGATAATGGCGCCGGTCCAAAAAGGTACGCCCATGGTTTCAAAAATTAGCGCGCCGGAGAAAATGATTAACGATATTTTTGTGATGACATAAGCAAGAATAGAAACTACAGATAGGTAATTTCGACAAGCTTTAGAGTATCGCATCTCTAGAAATTCAGGCATGGTGTAAACGCCTGTTCGCAAATAAAATGGGACAAATACCCACCCTAATAAAATCAGGATAATGGCTGCAAGCATTTCAAAATTGGCCATGGGCATTTCTGCCCGAGCGCCGGCTCCAGATACTCCTAAAATTATTTCTGAACCAATGTTCGAAGAGAATAATGAAGCGCCTATTACAAACCAGCCTTCGTTTTTCCCAGCTAGAAAATAATCTTTAGAACCTTGCTCAATTTGAGGTTTTCCATGTACACGTGACGCCCACCACGCAATCCACAAAGTGATACCAAAATAGATTGCAATGATGAGCAAATCCCATGAACTCATGTAATCGAGCATAGGTGGGGTTGATTTAGTGTGGTTATTGATTATGAAAGTGAGAAGTAATCTTTTTTCTGTTTTTAGTAGAAAAAGGACTCCTCAGTCGAGAGTTTACACCGCTCTCAATAGTTAGAAAGCCCCAGGATTTTTTCGCCTAGCTCGTTTAATTTGGCAGCTTCATATTTTGTTTGTTCCCATTTTCTTGGATCACCGGGAAAAGCATATCCATCGGGCGCAATACGATTCTTCCAGGAGTTAATTCTCCATTGTTTCAGTTCTTCATTTTCTTCTTCAGCGGGCATCATCGAAATGTATTGAGCAATTCTCACTTTGTCTTTCGAAAGGTTTGGGCGAATGCCATGAGGTTGTGAGCTGTTGAAGATGAGTAAATCTCCTGCCTGTAATTTTACCTTCACCAGCTTATCTTCAAAAGCGTTTATATCTGGTTTGAAATGATTGCGGTCTTCAGGCTGTGTTAATTTCCAGGTATCATAGGTGCGAAAAAGTTCTGGAATACATTGAAAGCCTCCCATGTGTTCGTCTTCTTGATCTGCCAAAGCTAAAACGCCTTGAACGTTTTGAGGCTTTGTCTCCGGATCGTAATCCCAATGAATAAATCCTTTGTACTCGAAACCGGCTCTAATCGGAAAGTTTAAGTTAGCGCGATCAATCGTTACCCAAAGCTTTTCAGTTCCCCAGATATCTTCAAACGCATCGTGAACCCGTTGCATCTGACGGTTCTCCCAAAGTAGTTGATGATTATAAACTTCTACCATACCTGTACCGACTAATTCTTTCATCTCCATGTCAGCTCGTGGTGCGGTATACCAGGTAGTAGGGTCATTCTTATCTTTCTCCTCAAACTCCCATAAAAAATCTGCGGTTCGTAACGCTTGCTCACGAGGCACAGCATTTTTAACAACCACATAACCATTATAAACCCAGAAAGCCCAATCTTCTTCGCTTAAGATTCTCAGTGGCTTTCCATTGGATCGGTCATTCAGTTTTACCTTACTGCTGGTAGCAGTAGATGGATTGCCGGGGATGTCTTTGTGATTCTTGTTGGGGCTATTCGTAGGAGCCTTAGTCTTATAATTTTCCATAATTGGTTTGTTGGGTTTAAGTATAGGATAAAGCTAACTGATGTATGCAATCGATTTCTACTCCAATAGTGATGGGTTTTTGAATCATATTGATATTTTAGGGTCTAAATGGACTATCAATAAGTCAATTTTATGTAAATTTTGAAATGAAGACTGAATTAGAACGAATCGTTGCACATGAAAATAGCTCTCTTCGCTTGATGGTGAACCCCAATTTAAGTGACTTCTTTTTTTGGCATTTCCACCCGGAATATGAGTTGGTATTTATCGATGGTGCAAATGGAATACGGCACGTAGGCAAACATATATCACGCTTTGAAGAAAGTGATTTAGTTTTTATTGGTTCGAATATCCCGCATCTCAATTTTGATTACGGCGTCAAGACTGCGTATGAAAAAATTGTAGTCCATTTAAAGCCGGAGTTTCTGAAAGAAGCTTTTTCGTCTACGCCTGAATTGCATGCCGTCCGTCTGTTATTCGAAGAATCCAAACAGGGCGTTGCCTTTGGAAAGAATGTAATACTGCTAGTGGGTGATCGCCTAAAGAAATTACATAGGTTGGGTTATTTCGAGCAGTTCCTGGAAGTGCTGAGCATCCTACAACTGCTATCAGAGTCAACTGAGAAAGAATTACTTCACAATCATCCGGTAGAAAATCCGCACACGCTAAAAGAACAAGGCAGACTTAAAACCATCCATCAATTTCTGGACGATAATTATCAGCGAAAAATTGAACTTTCGGAAGTTGCCGCTTTAAGCAATCTGACTAATGCTGCATTTTGTCGCTACTTTAAACGAATGACCAAGCTTACTTTTACAGAATTTGTTAACCATTATCGAATAGACAGAGCTAAAAACTTATTGCGACAGGATAATAACATCACTGAAACCTGTTTTCAATGCGGCTTTGAAAGTATATCATACTTTAATAAAATCTTCAAGAAGGTAACGGGCGTCAATCCTTTAGCTTTTAAGAAAAGACATCAATCGTTGATTTGATCCTATAAATTTGGGGAATGATCACCAGAATAGCACTGTAAATAAATTAGTGGATTAGGAATAGAATCAAACATCTGATTATCCGCAATGATGCTAGTGACCTCTTCTTCTTTGGCTATCTGGCTGGAAGACCGATGACGGGTGACGGAAGTACCAGCATTGCCATTGTTTACCATATACTAAGTCATTTTTTACCTTTTACTGGTGCAATTGCGGATATACATAATCAAATAAATTAATTCCTTTTACTCAAAGTATTGATCCTTCCTGTTTTTCCACAGGTCGAAACTGTTATCCACGAAACCGTAAAATATTCAAAAATCACAGACCTTTTGCGGTCTATCGATTAGAAATTTATTTCTGAAAAAACACCACCAAGCCATCTTTCCCAGCCACAGCAATGTCTATTTCCCCATCGCCATTTAGATCCCCAGTAGAAAAATAAAGTCCTGTCCCCTTACCTTCGCCTAATGGGCCAAAGCTGATC
>CAWUWQ010000223.1:0-2900 GCA_963926065.1 uncultured Algoriphagus sp. | reverse complement strand
GGACGACCAATGCTAACCTTAACTTCAATGAATACGCGATCAATAATGATCTTGAAATCGAGCGGAATTTTACACTCCCTGAAGGCATATCCAATTTCAGTCAAGAATCAAGAATTAAGTCAAGAGATAAAAACTTGTTTTTCAGCGGAGCGGCAAATTATGAAATCAATACAAATCACAACTTGGGGTTGAATGTGCAAGCATCGAATTCCAATGATATAAATGCGAATAGATCCACCACAGAAATTACAAGCCCGATAATGTTGGAAAATAGCTACTTGGATTCCGATAACAATGCGACAGGACACAGCGATCGGGTTTTTGCGAATCTACATTACGAGGGAAAACTTGATACGTTGGGCACGAAAATCACTTCGGATGTCGATTTCACCCGGATGAATTCGGACAGTGAAGCGCTTCTTTCTAACCTTTCTTGGACTGGACAAGATGAGCTAACTGGAATGCGTGATCGAATCTTGACACTGAATGATATGTATTACAATATCTTGACTGCCAAAGTGGATTTTGTAAAACCTCTAAAAAATGGAAGCACTTTCGAGACTGGTTTGAAAGGCTCTTGGGTAAAATCGGATAATAACCTTGACCTGAGCCGATCTAAAGAAGATGGTCCATTTACACCTGACACGAGCAGTAATAAGTTTATCTACCATGAAAATGTGCTGGCTGCTTATGCTTCATACAAAGGTGAATTTTCGGAGAAAGTTTCTTTTCAAGCTGGCTTAAGAGGGGAATACTCAGATATTGAGGGGAACTCGGTAACCTTAGAACAGGTGAATACGCAGAACTATTTTAATCTCTTTCCAAGCGCATTTATCCAGCACAGAGTCAGTGAAAACTACAAGATCGTGTACACTGCAAATCGTCGAATCACTCGACCAAATTATAGATTGCTGAATCCCTTTGTGTACTACATTGATCCATTGACTTCTGAGACAGGTAATCCAAATCTGAAGCCAGAGTATTCGACAAATTTCGAAATGAACCATGTAGTGAAAGGGATGTATCAGTTCACGGTCGGATATTCAGAGACCAAGGATGCTTTTGTGCAAGTCTTCATCCAAGATCAAGAAAATCGTACGACCACGACCTTTACGGATAATTTTGACAAAACTAGAAATGCCAATTTCCGAGCGATCGTGCCGGTGCAAATCAAAGAATGGTGGGGAACATCCAATATGGTGCAGGTTAACTACAACCGTTTTAAATCCCAGATTGGAGATGATTTGCTAGATAATGCTCAAACTTCATTCATGGTCAGATCGCAACATAACTTCACCTTAACAAAAGGATTCAAACTGGAAGTAATGGGAATGTATCTTGGTCCACAAATATGGGGACAGGGCTTCATCGAAGGTTTTGGTTGGGTGGATGCTGGAGTCACCAAGTCAATTATGAAAGACAAATTGACGATTGCGGTCAATGGGACTGACCTTTTTCGTACCCAGATCATCCGTGCAAAGATTGAATTTGCGGATATAGATACTTCTTTTAGGCAATATCGCAGTAATCAGGGAGTTCGCTTTACCCTTCGGTATCGTTTTTCTAAAGGCGATAGCTTCCGGGTGGATAATAACTCAGGAAGTGATGAGGAAAGGAATCGACTGAATTAAATTTTGATTTAAAACACATAGAGCCGAATTGACAAATTCGGCTTTTTTTTAACCCAATGGTCACAGAGGGTCCTCAAGGTAAATGGCAAATCTTAATCAAGTCTTCGGAATCCACCTTTATCTCTAATGCTCAAGTTTAATTATGTCATACTTCTCTCGAAGTTGGACTTGGCTTATCCCATCATTTCCGTTTGTGATTCCTAACTTATCAATGTTTTTTGATAGACAAGGTATTAGGATTCGAAGTGATATAAAAATATCAGCACCCCTGAGAAGGCGGGCTTTTTCTGACCTTTTATTTCCAGTTTGACTTCCACTTCAGCTTTTATTGTACCGCGGAGATTTGCCAGCGATTTGAGTTTTGCCACCAGCCGTACTTCACTATCTACCAAGACAGGATTAGCAAATCGAAGAGATTCAATCCCGTAGTTGATCATCATTTTCAGATTACGCACATCGACGATTTGCTCCCATAGAAATGGGACAATGCTGAGCGTCAGATATCCATGCGCGATGGTATTACCAAAAGACCCTTCAGCCTTTGCACGCTCTGGATCGGTATGAATCCACTGGTTGTCATGAGTGGCCACTGCAAAGCGATTGATTTGTTCTTGGGTGATCTTGAAATATTCTGAAGCTCCTAATTCCTGACCGTTGTACTGCTCAAAATCCGCAAAACTTCCTATGATAACTGGAGACATCTAAATTTTATTTGGTAAAAAATCAAAATAGGTAAGATTATTTGGGAATTACAAACCAAAAAAGCATGAACGGGATCCAATTTTTTAGTATCAAACTACAAAATAAAAAAAATGAAAATGTATTTTGCCCGGGATTTTAGTTTTTAAAATCTTTCTTTTTCCTTCCTGTAGGGAATTTATAAGTTTAGTTTATGCTGTCTTTTCTATTTGGTGTTTTTCTATTTACCTCTTCCCTTCACCCAGATAGATACTTTGAATAGCCCTGAGAAGGCCGCGATTCATTCTTTTTTAACTGGAAAAAGGAGCTAAAGATTTCAGAGGATTTGCAATTTACTACAACCACAGAGCTCAGTCTACTGATCACCTCGGCTGACGGTTTGAAACATGCCACTACTGTATTCGGATATGATCGTCTCAATAAGATTGTCAATTCCGAATTGGAAGAGACAGACACGATCAGTCAGAAACACTCCATAAATCAAAGCTGAAAGACATGAGTGATTTTTCACCATAATCCGCTATGTCGATTTTGATGATAATCGATACAAGCGCTACGAATTGACCAGTA
>CAWUWQ010000222.1:0-9434 GCA_963926065.1 uncultured Algoriphagus sp. | reverse complement strand
CGTGAAACGATTTCCGAGAATTGACTCCTCTGGATACGCTCCATGGTAGGCATGAAACTCTATTCCTTCCAGCGTAACTTTTCCCATTAATCAAATTGGTCAAAGAATGATCCCGATTGATTTTTAGAATCTTCCGGTTTTTTGCTTTGCTCTTCCTGAGTTGGTAGTCCTGCTGTTTTTCCTTTAGATTCAGGCAATTCATCTTCTTCAGCTTGATCCTCCCCTTCCTCTTCAGAATCAAGTTTAATGTCTTCTTCTTCCGTTAGATCTTCCATTTCAGAATCTGGTGATTCGTCGTGGATTTCGAGTTCGATCTCTTCCTCGATGGTTTCCATTTCCACATAAGGATCCTCTACAGTTACAGACTCTGGTACATATTCTTCCTGAATCGCAGGAGCAGGATCCAAACTTGAAATATTTGCAAAAGTAAATGCTTGTGATCTACTCAGCTCTTCAATAGCCCGCTGGTGAGCTTTGGCATCGATTCGGTTGAAATGAGCATCTGATAAATCAATCTGATTTAAAGCGTCCTGAGCGATTCGCTTTAAACTTTTAACCATGGCGTCCCGCTGCTCTACTAAGCCTTCATATGACCTTACTAAACCCTGCATACTTTCTCTAAGCTCTACAATAGTCTCCTTAGCTTTCATTTCTGCAGCATTGATCAAGGTTGCAGCATCTTGCTCTGCCTGTCTTTTTGCATCAGACAGCAGTTTATTTGCATTAGAAGTGGCATTCTTAGCAGTCTCATTTGCTTCTGAAATAATCAAATCAGCCGCTTCGTTTGCTTCTTCGATAATTGCTGCTCCTGTGTCTTCCGCCGTTTTGAGCGTGCGAAAAAGTGAATCCTCCACATCTTTCAGTCGCTTAGCTTCGGCTTCCGTATGTTGGAGTTTAGTTTTAAGATCCATATTCTCTTTATGGAGCGCGTCAACTACTTCACTCACTTCGTCTAAAAATAAGCTGACTTCTTTTTTCTCAAAACCTCTAAATCCAGTTTCGAATGATTTTTGCCGGATGGCAGTAGGTGTGATCTTCATGCGTTGTTTACTTGTATTTGCCAAATAGATATAGTGCGATCATCGGAAACGGAAATAATATTCCCATTATAAGTACTCCAGACCACTTTATTTATAGAGGTGCCATGTCCGGCATTTCTTGCTTTATCGATGACTTTCAGAAGCTTTCGCTCTGCCGTTTCCCAAATCTTCATGGATTTATCCATTGAGCAGGTGACTAGCATATTTCCATCTTCATTGAAAGATAAATAATTAATAGCATACAAATGGGCAACAATGGACTCAACTAAGGTGAAATCGGTTGAATTCCAAAATTTTAAATTGACATCTCTTGACCCACTTGCCAGCAACATCTCATCCGGTGAATAATTTAAAGCGAAAACAGAATTTGTATGACCAACAAGATTAGCGATGGGCTGAAAATCATTTGCCAAATCAAGAATCTTGATGCTGTGATCGCTCAATCCTATGGCTAGGTGTTTTTTACCTATCGCTACAGCCATTACTCGAATACTTTTCGAACTGAGTTTGATGTGCTTTTTAATCGCTCGAAGCTCAATATCGACCACAGTTAACACTCCGTCAGCTGCGCCGATATACGCCTCATTACCAACTACTTTAATATCAAATATGGCTTGATCAGTTAATTTCAGGGACCAAATCTCCTTATTATCATTCAGATCAATCACATGAATCCCCTCGAAATTATGACCGATAAATAACCAATTGCGGACATGATCTACCTGAAGCGTGTAAACTGAATTAGCAAGTTTTGCGATGAGTTTACCATCCTTGGGCAGGTCAAGATCCCATTCGACTACCATACCATCGCCCGAACCTGTATAAAAAAACCTGGGGTCACTCCCTTCTGTCAGCGCATAAATGCAATCATTATGTCCAGTGAGGGTTTGTAATTTATTTACTTCAATTTTTGCCATATATTGCTCTGAGAATCTGTTGCCCTTTCGGCTGATGCAAACAAAAATAGAAAAAATTGATTCCTACTCGGCCTTGGCCATCAAGATAATTGAATCCCATGAAATCATTGACCTTGATTTTCTGAGTTTTAGGGAAAAATTATCCTTTGCAAATATCTCACATGCCGAAAAGAGAAAAGAATGGGCAAGTTCGAGACTAGCAATTGCAGCGGCCTTAGAAACCTTGAATATTCCCTACCCTGGATTTTTCAAGGATGAACATGGCAAATCTCAATCCATGAGCGGGAATGGATACGTTTCCCTGACGCATACCCTTGGATTCGCTGCAGCTATTTATCATCTGGAACATCCCGTTGGAATAGATATGGATTTCATCCGAGAAAAAATCCTTCGAATTGGATCGCGATTTCTTGACAAGCGTGAATTAGATTTTCTGGGAAAAGATCCCGTCCATTACACGATGGCGTGGTCTGCCAAGGAATCTATTTTCAAATGTCAAGGAAAAAAAGGAATTTCCTTTCGGGAAAACATTCTACTCGAACCTTTTAATCAGAATGCTCAAATTATCAAAGGAAAAATCCATGGAACGGACTTTGCAGATCATCACTACCAAGTCAAAGTTGTGGTAGAGAATAATACCGTACTCACTTATACTGTTTGGTAATTATGAAAAAACTTACATTCTTATTTTCGCTAATATTTTTGTCTTTGACCAGTTTGGCACAATCCATCACAGACATTTCTTTGATCGATGCGGTAACTGGGGGAACTGTCCAGGTAGCTTCTAAAGCTGGTCCCAAAGGGCTAGTCATTATTTTTCATTCCATGAATTGTCCTTTTGCCGGAATGTATCAACAACGAGTAAAGGCACTCCGAGAAAACTTCCAAAACCAAGGAATGAACTTCATTCTCATCAATCCTGAATCCGATAATTCTCCAGCAGTTCAGGCAGAACTTCGAAAGTTTATTGATGACAGCGGGATCAATACCTCCTATTTGATCGATTCAAATCAGGAATTGGTCAAACTCTTTCAAATCTCGAAAATTCCTGAAGCTATTATTTTAGCACCTGGAACCAATGGACTTGAAGTAAAATATAAAGGAGCAATTGATAATAATCCCCAAGCAGAATCCAGCGTATCAGATCGTTTTTTAGAACGGGCGATCAATCAAGTGCTACGAGGAGAGACTACTACTCCATCTCAAGTAAGAGCAACGGGTTGCAACATTCGAAATTTCTAATCGCCCAAAAGGCCAATGAGGCTTCGGATTTCCTCCTGTTTATCTATTTCTCCAAGCTTCTCAAAAGATTGGCCTAGGTTTCGAAGCATACGCTGAATAATGGATAGATGTGAACAAGGCTCATAAAACTCCTGCTTGGGTTCTATTTTCAGATGATCGAGGTAATTAGTCACATCTTTTTTGCTAAAAATCAAGCCCTTATTAAAGGCATTAATGTAAAAATTCACATCTACGGATTTGTAAGTCAGCACAAAAAGATTGGGCAAATTGACTCCGTATACAGGCAAGCCAAGCTTCCGCGCCACTAGCAAATAAATGGAGCAAAGTGTTAATGGATTGCCCCGTTTGGAATCCAAAACTGAAGAAATCATACTATTTGCGGGAGAATGAAAGTTTTTGGTATTTGCCGAAAACCGAAGTGTGTTGAATAACACATTATTAATAATCTTAATCTGATCCAATGGCTGCAGCTCATTGGAAAATGCAGTCCAAACTTCAAAGTAAATCTGATGCATTTCTGCGTTGAGCTTGTCAAACTCAACATCCGGATACTGATAGGTGTTAATGATCCAAAGTCCTGTGAGCAAATCTCGGTCTTCTGAATTCTTCCAATCACTCAACCTCACTTTAAGAAGCGAAAATTGGAGATCATGGACCAGTTCCTCGATCTCCTTTTGAATATCTGGATTGAAACTATCCTCCCACTTTTTCTCTAAAAAGGGAATAATGTCTGTCCCCAAAGCGAGAATCCGATCGCGCACGTGAATTCTAACATCTGAGTCCGAATCATCCAGCAAGGAGACTAAAGCATTTAATTCGTTGGAAGTCAATTCACTCATAGTAATCTGCTAAAATCTCAATTAATTGAATGATAATTTACAAAAAAACTACTAGGTCTGAATCACTCCGACATTAAAGCGATCAGTAATCGGAGCATGATTAGCTGCTTCAATTCCCATACTGATAACTTTTCGTGTTTCTCTAGGATCGATCACTCCATCTACCCAAAGTCTCGATGCCGCATAGTAAGGGCTCAATTCTTCATTATACTTCGCCGTGATTTCATCCAAAAGTTCCTTTTCGTCTTCAGGCGAGATGACTTTCCCTTTCTTTTTCAAGGAGGCTACTTTGATCTGGAGCAAGGTCTTGGCAGCCGAAGCTCCAGACATTACCGCCATTTGAGCAGTTGGCCAAGCATAAATCAATCGTGGATCATATGCCTTTCCGCACATGGCATAATTACCTGCCCCATAAGAATTACCAAGAAGTATAGTAAATTTTGGCACCACTGAATTCGCCATGGCATTGACCATTTTTGCGCCATCCTTAATGATTCCGCCATGCTCCGCCTTACTTCCTACCATGAAACCACTGACGTCCTGAAGGAAAACCAATGGAATTTTCCGTTGATTGCAATTCATAATAAATCGAGCAGCTTTGTCTGCAGAATCAGAATAGATCACACCGCCCATTTGCATTTCTCCTGAGGCCGTCTTTACGATTTTTCGCTGATTAGCAATGATTCCTACAGCCCAACCATCAATTCTAGCAGTTCCACAGATTAGGGTTTTGCCATAATCCTTTTTGTATTCCTCGAGCTCTCCTCCGTCAACCAACCCGGAAATCACCTCATTCATATCATAAGGCTTCACTCGCTCCATTGGGAAAATTTTGATCAGCTTTTCTGCAGAAATACTTGGCTCTTTAGACTCAGCCCGATCAAAACCTGCCGTTGGATTGTGTCCGAGTTTATCAAAAATCTTTCTGATTGCATTTAAGCAATCTTGATCCGTATCATATTTATTATCCGTGACTCCGGAAATTTCACAATGGGTAGTGGCTCCTCCAAGGGTTTCATTATCGATACTTTCTCCGATGGCTGCTTTGACTAAATAGGAACCTGCTAAGAAAATAGAACCTGTGCCATCAACGATCATCGCCTCATCAGACATAATCGGAAGGTAGGCACCACCTGCAACGCAGCTTCCCATAATCGCGGCAATCTGCACAATTCCCATGGCGGACATCTTCGCATTGTTTCGGAATTGTCTTCCGAAATGCTCCTTGTCAGGGAAAATTTCATTTTGCATGGGCAGAAAAACTCCTGCACTGTCTACCAAATAAATAATTGGAAGGTGATTCTCCATCGCAATCTCTTGCGCCCGTAGATTCTTCTTCGCTGTCATAGGAAACCAGGCCCCTGCTTTTACGGTTGCATCATTAGCGACAATAATACACATGCGGTTTTGAACATATCCAAGGCCAGTGATCACTCCTGCAGAAGGACATCCTCCCTCCTCTTCATACATCCCATCCGCTGCAAAAGCACCAACTTCTAAAAAATCAGATCTCGTATCAATTAAGAAATCAATTCGCTCGCGAGCAGTTAGTTTCCCTTTTTCATGTTCTTTAGCTATTCTTGATGGACCTCCACCCAGTTTGACATCAGTATATTTGGATTGAAGCTTCTCAAGCAATTGCTCCATGGTTTGGACCGGATTGGAAGAATTTGGATTCATTTGTTATGATTTGGGTTTACAAGTTTCAAACTGATGCTTGTAAGAAAGAGTTTGCAATATAAGATACAAAAATGCCCTTCTTCAGAAGAAAAAGGGCAATTAGTTTTAAGTATTTCGGAAATTAATTTTTCTCTATAGCGTCTTTATAATCTTTGATCGAGCGATAAATAGCAGAAGCCATGTATTCTTTGCCTGCATCAGTCATCAAAAATCTTTCTTCCTCAGAATTTGAAAGAAACCCTAACTCGACCAAGACAGAAGGCATTGATGGAGTCCAAAGCACATAAAACGGACCTTGTTTCACGCCTCTGCTCTTTCTACCTACCCGATCACGAAACTGGGTCTCAATCTGATCGGCAAGAGAAACCGAATTTTCAAAGTGAACCTTCGACATCAAATTGAACATCATATAAGATTCTGGAGAAGAAGGATCAAAGCCTTCGTAGTTTTCTTCGTAATTATCCTCCAATAGAATTACGGAATTTTCTCGCTTGACAATATCAAAATTGGATTCAAAATGCTTCGTCCCCATCACAAAAGTCTCTGTCCCAAAAGCTGATTTATTAGGAGCCGAGTTAGAATGTATAGAAACAAAAAGATCAGCCTTGTTATTATTCGCAATCTGAGGGCGTTCTTTCAGAGAAGGAAAACTGTCGTCTTTTCGTGTATATACCACCTCCACATCGGGTAAATTTTCTTTTATATACTTTCCTACCAAAAGTGTTACCGCAAGGTTGATGTCTTTTTCTTTTGACTTAGCCCCCACATTACCAGGGTCTTTACCACCATGACCTGCATCTAAAACGATTTTTTTCATTCGAAAAGCAGGCATCATTGTTTCATTTGGAATGTACCCCCCAAATAAGAATGGCGTTAATAAAACTAAAGTCAGAAGAAATTTTTTGTTTTTGGATCGTACCATGAGGGCAATAAAATTAACTTTACACGAAATTTCACTCAAATCTAACTAAAGCGACAGCAGCAGTGCAGGAATTAAGGCTCTTTTTATTTTCCTTTTTTGGGCTAATACTCCTTCCGCTATTAGCGAATGCCCAAGACCCTGTAAAACCACGAAGGGAGCGAGCACTTACTTTTCCTGACACGTTGGTTTCTCAGCCTCCGTCATCAAATTCGCTTGACACGCTCTTATTACCTTCTGATTCGCTTGCTGCCTCTGACTCGACAAAAATTGTGCCCAGCAATGGGATAGACACAGATATTACCTATTTCGCTGAAGATAGTATCGTTGCAGATTTCCCAAACAACAAATTATATCTCCACAAAGAAGCCTGGTTTGAGTATGGAGACATGCGCTTAGACGCTGATTTGATAATAATTGACTGGGAGAAATCTGAAATCTATGCCAGCGGTGAAACCGATAGTTTGGGTAATGTTACTGGAAACCCATTCTTCAAACAGGCTGGTACAGAGTATGAAGTCCGCAAGGAAATGCGCTACAACTTCAAAACTCAAAAAGCAATCATCAAAGATGTGGTAACCGAACAACAGGACGGGATTTTGCGAGGAGAAACCATTAAAAAAACAGAAAATGGAAGTATCTATATGGATCATGGGTATTATACTACTTGTAAGTTGGCTGATCCCCATTGGCACATTTCTTCTAGGAAAATCAAATCTATCGAAGGAAAACAAGTCGTCTCTGGCCCTTTCAACTTTTATTTCAATGGAATCCCGACACCCTTGGGATTACCTTTTGGTATCATACCTAATACACCTGAGGAAAAAACTTCAGGAATCATTTTCCCTTCCTATGGGCAAGAGCAAAAACGAGGAATATTTCTACGGGATTTTGGATACTATTTTGCAATCAACGATTATGTCCATACCCGCCTGACAGGTGATATCTATTCTAATGGAGGCTGGGGAGTTAAATCTCAATCGATCTATAAAAAACGCTATCGCTTTGGTGGATCATTTAACCTTGATTTTCAGAAATTTGTTTCTCCTGAAACTCAGGAAAATCCGGTTGATTACAACACTTTTAAAATAGCTTGGAGCCATACTCCAGAATCAAGAGGAAACAGCAGGTTTTCAGCATCTGTGAATGCTGGCAGCACAAGTTATTTCAACAATATTATAAACCCATCGAGTTTCCAAAACAACGTTACTTCAGATCTCCAGTCGAACATTAATTACACGAAAACATTTAGCGGAACTCCTTTCGTGTTTTCTTCCAGCATGCGTCATTCTCAAAGTGTGCAAACCGGTGAGGTCAACCTCAGCTTACCGACTATGTCTCTGGTGATGAACCGGCAAAACCCTTTCAAAAATTTGAAATTTGAACCGCTGAAGACGTTCAATATTGCATATAATTTCAATTTGCAGAACTCTATCACCAACCGAGTTTCGCAAGAATTTGGAGTAGGAAGCGATATCTCGGGTGGAAGTCAAAACTCGGAAATCGTTCCTTTTACAGTAGACAACTTCAAATTCCTCCTTCAAAATGCAAATAATGGAGCGCAACATGTGATCCCGTTCAGTTCTAATTTCAGACTATTTAAGCACTTCACCGCAACTGCCTCGGCGAACCTTACAGAGCTTTGGTATCTACAAAAGCTAAATTACTATTACAATCCATCCACCGAACGAGTCGATAGAATCTCAGAAGATGGCTTTAACCGAGTGACCTATTATTCAAGTTCTTTCAATCTGAACACGAATATTTATGGTTTTTATAATTTCAAGAAAGGAAAAATACAGACCATTCGGCAATTGATCCAACCTTCCTTTGGATTTAGCTATACTCCTGATTTCTCAGACCCTAGCCTTGGATACTACCAAGATATCCAAGTCAATGAAGCTGGAGACAGACAACTGTTTTCCCGGTATCAAGGATATATATATGGCGGAGCTCCACTTGGAGAATCTCGAGCATTAAGCATCAATATTAGAAGTGTACTGGAGGCGAAGATCCTTTCTGAAACAGATTCTACTGATGCGGCTACTAAAAAAATCCCTTTGATGGAAAATATCGACATCAATACCAGTTATAATTTTGCAGCGGACTCATTCCAATTAGCTCCATTCAATTTCAGGGCTCGAACAAGCTTTTTTGATCGAAGATTATCCGTCAACCTCAGCACCATATTAGATCCTTATGCGGTGGAGACCTCTACAAATTCAAATGGCCTTGAAATTACCAGAAACATCAATGAATTCGCTTGGAATAAAGGGCAAGGAATTGGTGCTATTCGTAACGCAACTTTAAACCTCAATGCCTCTATTAATCCTAATAGCAGTCAATCTCAGGGAGAAGTCCGTGATGAAATAACTAATAAATTTCTTCAGGAAGGTGGAAGAATGAATGAATTTGTCCAGAGTGAAATCAACAGAATTGCTACAGACCCAAGCCAATATATAGACTGGGATATTCCTTGGAATTTGACTTTCGGCTACAATTTATCCTACAGCAATCAGGCTAGTGGAACTAAGAATGTGACTCAAACCATCAACATGAGTGGAGATGTCTCCTTTTCGGAAAAGTGGAAGATCAACTTCAACACGGGTTATGATGCGCAAACGAAGGAACTAACTCAGACTATGATCGGAATAGCCAGAGATCTTCACTGCTGGCAGATGAATGTCAACTGGATTCCATTTGGGCGATTCACCTCATACAACATAGACATTCGAGTCAAGTCAAGTATTCTATCGGATCTGAAAGTGTCACGAAGAAGATCATTTTTTGATAGATA
>CAWUWQ010000221.1:0-6442 GCA_963926065.1 uncultured Algoriphagus sp. | reverse complement strand
AAATTTGTTGTTTACTCCCCTTCAAATAATTCTTTCATTTCGGAAAACATCAGTTCTACTTCCATCTTTTTGACTTCTAAACTACCCTCTTCTTCGGGATTATGTAAGTAATGATTCCAGTGCTTTTCTGCTTTCCGAATTGTGCGTGGGCTGATATCAAACTCAACTTCGTCTAGGTAGGCCTTCGCCAAGGTCGATGCCTTGAAATTGCCAAAAAGGAATACCTTGAAAACATCTATAAACCGATCACTTAGGTCGAATAATTCCAAAACTTGTACAAAAGCTCCTTGATGTGCTCGGTGAACCTTATTATTTATCGTTTCAAAGACGGCATCCAGTGATTCTTCATTGAAACTGGAGTTGGAAAGTGCACGGGCAGCAAGGTAGCCTACCTCCCATTTTTCGCCTTTCACTAATTCAATTAAGCGGTCTTTTCCAGCATCATCGATGAGCTTACCTAACTTATCTGCGAATAAATAAGCTTCCTTTTCTTCAGGATCACACATTTTCACTATTAAGCGGTCAATTTCCTCTTGCATGATTTTTCGGTTTATTTGTACAAAGATAAACGAATTGCCTTTTCAAGCTTATGAATTCCGGAAATCCAATCAAGATTAGTGAAGCCAGCTACCTACAGATTCTCACAGAGTCAGGTGAGCTCGGGTTAGAGGAAGCCTATATTCCTGAAAAACATCAATGGCAAATTTCATCCAATACGGATTGGCTAGTTCGAGTCAACTTACCTTGGGATTCGGTTCCGGATGAACGTGGACGATTGAGGAAGAAAGATGATCACCATTTGGCTTTGGTGATGATCCGAGCAGGGATCGCAACTACAGGATATTTTCATAATGGGGTGATGCTGGATCATAAAGTCTTTCGAGCTTATATGGTTAGACAGAAGCAAGGGAAAAGCCAGATCAAATATCTGAAAACGAAAGGGAAATCCAGGGCTGGATCAAGAGTTAGACTGGGGGAAACAGAAGAGTTTTTTAGGGATATAAATGATAGGTTGCTGAGCTATGACAAAGAATATCCCATCGATACTTGGGGAATCAGTTGTGCTAAAACGCTTTTTCCCTATTTTTTTTCCACAGAACCTACGCCACCTTTTTCTAAAAATCAAGCAAATCTCTTTTCAATCCCCTTTCATGTGCAGCATCCTGGCTTGGAGACGCTGGAATTGATGCATAAAAAACTTAACCAATTTCATGGATTAATTTCCGAATCTGGTGCTTTGGTTTTTGATTTTAAAGTTAAACCTATAGAGCCAAGTCCAACTGAGAATGAGTTGGATGAGGATTGGTGAAATTAGGGGTAAGGTTTGAAAATCTATCGCCCCAAGAGACCTCTGGTTTTAAAAACTGCTAACCATTGCAGTAAAATGAGTTAACAAAAAAAGCCAGAATTTCTTCTGGCTTTGGGTTGGTGGTTATAAGCTTAATCAGGTATTAATTTTTTTCTCCTGGGTAACTTGCGTTAAGTATATTCATCGTTTCATGTGCTACTTTGATATTGTATTCGTAGGAAAGACTTTTATAATTGACCAAATCGACTATCGTACCAATGAAACAAAGTCCCAGCGTAAGGATATAAAGGATACCTAGTCCAATTTGGCCTAGAATGAATCGATGTAAACCTGCAAATCCAAAGAATCCCAACAAGGTCAAGATTAGAATCATTTGAGAGTCTTTTCTTCGGGCGCGATATACTTGTGCAAATAGCGAAGCCTGATCTTCATCCATGCTCTTCATCAGTCCCTGGATATATCCAAGTTCCATTCCTTCTAATTCAGGAAGGTGTCTCAATACATTAGCCATAATAGTGTGTTGTTTTAAGGTTGTTTATTAATGTCCATATCCGAGAGAAAATCACCAAATAGGCAAACATTGCCAGTGGATGCATAGACCAAGATGCTTGAAAATCTCCTTTGATAAGGAGACTCATCGAGCGACCAAGGCCACATCCAGGACACCAATCAAGTCCCAATTGATCTAATGGGCAAATGCTCATATGATCTCCAGAATATGGATTGATGAAATAGATTGCGATAAGGCTTCCCATCCAGAATATCAATTCTAGAGGCAGTTGCTTTATCCATCGGTTTATTTCCTTCATGTAAGTAGAATCACCAAAAAGATGCCATCTCTCAAAAAGTGGTTTATTTGGCTATTTTAACAGTTAAGCTATTCTGAGCTGAATCGAATCGAACACAAAAGTGTACGATTATGAACGCTTTAATTCCGGAAGATTGATGCTTAGTTTGCTGCCAAAGCTTGCTTTTTGATTGGTTTCAAACTGCTTTGCGATTTGGGAATAGCTTTTATTTGAACCATAGTTTTTCCAACCACTAAACTTAAATACTAAGCCTAACAATTCCCCACTTACCGCTTGAGGGGTATAAATCCCCAATGCCTTGGAAGCTTCTTTTCCCAGGAAAAAATTAAGAATAGGAATCACTTGAGCGGAAATCAGTTGATCTGGAATAGTTGCTCTATAATAATTTATTAATGCATTGATCAATTTATTTCCTGCATCGGACTGGCGCAAATGACGCTTCCGAATGAGTTTTTCCAGTTCAAAAGCCTCCTTGGAGTTATCTGGCCAATAGTTAGTGTCTATTCCCATCAGCTTTCCCACCCATTTCCAATAGTTCATGAGTAAATCGACATCATCATTGGAGACTTGAAATCCCATTTTCTTCCAACCTCGAATGACAATAAGACTAAATGTCAAATTGGTACCGATAAGATCCTCTTGGTTGATGGGTTTCCCAAAGGAATCATTCCAATCTTTGCCGTAGTGCGAAATGAAATACCGACTAAAGGCATGAATTAGACGAACTTTTGCACAGGTGAGATAAGCCTTCTTCTTGCTCAAAAAGGCTCCGGGTTCGAAAATATCCATGATAAAAGTGCCTGTTTCTCCAAGGCGCTGACCGATATCATCCAAAATTCGCTTAGATCTCACCAGCACCTCTGCCCCATCACCAAAGGCATATGAATATGGCAATGAATAAAAACCAAGCATAGCCAGATACAGGTCCCCTTTTTGGTTAAATAGTTCTTGCCCTCTTTTCAGAATCGATTCAGGCAATTCTTCTGGATAAAGGTAGAAATTGAAAAAGTCCTGAAACTCCTGAGGAAAGGAATCTCCCACTTGAGGAGGGATTTCGGTCCAAGAGTTAATTATCGAAATTAATTCAGGATTTTTGATCAATTGGCTAATCAGCTGATCTGCAAGAGGATCTTGCATTGTTCTCAATTGATCAAATTGGGAATTTTCGTATAGATGTAATTTGCTCACGTCAGTTTAACCTTCATTTTGTATTTTGGTTGATCAATTTCAAAAAACAGATGAAATTTCTCAGTTTAATAATCCAAGTAAGTTTATTTCTCCTTCCCGTTTGCAGCTTTGGGCAGGGAAGTTTTGATCTCTGGGTAGTGGAGACTTCTGGAAAAGGGGGCTCATTTTCTATCAATCCAGAAACAGCTTATGCCTTGACCGACCGCCAAGAATATGATAACCAGCCAAGCTTTATCAATGAATACCAGCTGGTATTCTCAGCCGCCGATGAAACTGGGAATTTTGATATCATCGTTTATAATTTTGAAGCAAAGAAGTTTACGAATCTGACGAAGACTTCTGATCGAAACGAAAACTCGCCTCGAATTACAGACTGCGGCATGTACATCGCGGCAGTCGTCTCTGAGCCGGACAAGAAGCAAAGACTTTGGCTCTATCCAACCAATTTTGAGCCAGCAGAACTGCTTTATGATGATATTGAGCCAGTTGGTTATTACGATTGGTATGATAATAAAGCTGCGATGTTTATCTTGGGTGATCCAAATAAACTCGTCTATGCAAAAGGCAGAGACGATCTGATCGAGATCGACACAGAAATCGCCCGTTCGATTAATCGAAGACCAAAAACCAGTGCTATCACTTACCTTTCCACTCGGGAAACTAAATCAGAAAAAGAAGAGCAAGCCTACCAATTGAAAAGTTATGATATTGAATCAGGTACTCGGAGCGACTTAGGTTTTGGATTGGCCGGCTCCCAAGATTTCCTTTGGTTGGATAAAAATCATCTCTTAATGGCTCAAGGAAATACCCTTTATACTCGAAAGTATTCCGATGAAAATTGGAAGCCAATTGGAATTATAAACTCAGAAACACATCAAAATATTAGCAGAGTGGCTTACAGTTCAGATTTGAATGTGCTGGTCATGGCTATCGAACGAAAATAATTAATACCCTCTATGAATCTTTTAAAATCAACTTTACTCCTTTCCGCTCTCATATTTGCGCAAGCAGCTTTGGCACAAATCGAGGATAGAAAAGGCATCGTAGCCAAAAATGCTGAACTGGTAAAAGTTCAAGATGGCTTTATCTTCACGGAAGGACCAGCCACAAATCGATTTGGTGATGTGTTTTTCACCGATCAGCCAAACAATCGAATTCATAAATGGAATGCAATCACGAATGAAGTAACGGTCTTCAAAGAAGATGCCGGCCGATCTAATGGACTGTTTTTTATGTTGGATGGAAAATTGGTCGCAGCAGCTGATGAAGAGAATCAACTTTGGCTAATCGATAAAGATGGCTCAGAGGAAGTGCTGGTAAGCGCTTTTCGAGGCAAGAAATTGAATGGTCCCAATGATATATGGTTGGTTCCCAAAGGAGGAATGTATTTCACAGATCCACTATATGCTCGTCCTTATTGGGAGGGAGCCAGAGGTAAAGAGTCAGAGCAAGATGGAGAGCATGTGTACTATTTATCTGCAGACAAATCTCAGCTCTTTCGTGTGACCGAAGACCTAATCAAGCCAAATGGCATCATCGGTACTCCTGATGGGAAAACATTGTATGTCGCAGATCCGGGTGCAAAAAAGACCTATAAGTATGAAATCCGAGACGATGGCTACCTGATCAATAAGGAGCTTTTCTGTGAAATGGGTTCTGATGGAATGACTATCGATGATCGAGGAAATGTCTACCTGACTGGTGATGGGGTGACCGTATTTAATAAATCAGGAGACCAGATTGCACATATAACTGTCCCGGCAAAATGGACTTCAAATGTAGCATTTGGAGCATTGGACCGAAAGACTTTATTTGTCACGGCGATGGACGCAGTATACACCCTCCAGATGAAATCTAGAGGGGTTTGGTAGAAAAGGATTAGCTTTTCGTTTGACCTTCTGCTGCTCAATTAGGATTTGATTCTTGAACAAATAAAGGCTAGCAAATGATTCAATTTCTTGTGAAATAAGAAATTGTGGACTGTATGAATTATAGTATTTGGTTGTAGTGAGTGGAGACTAACTTCCAACCACTTTCTCGTTTTATCCAAACATCTAAAAAATTCAAATTGGCAGATTGTGTCTCTCCAGCTTTGGAAAAAACAAATTCTCCTACTCCTTGAGCTACCGCTGAGGTTCCATAAATGCGGGCAATAATATTTTGAAAATTAAAGTCTTTGAGAAGACAAGTTTCAGCCCTCATTTTTTTAATTAATTCTTCTTTAGTATCTATTTTCCCTTCGGCATTGAACAAAAGGCCATGGTCATCAAAGATTTGAGACAGTTGATTATAGTCAAGTGTTGCCCATGTTTGAAATTTCTTTCGGGTAAGGTCTATAAGACTGGATTCAGTTAACATATGTGATACTAAGTAGGGTGTATAAGCAAGAAGTATTTTTGATTTATAACAAATCCTATACCGAAATGAAAAAACAATAAAATATCAGGAAAGACATTGGTGAAAAACTAAAGATAATAGTGTCATATAATTGTTGATGCTAAAAGGATAAATCTAAATTTTTTAGGCAAAAAAAGACCTTTGGATTTGATCCAAAGGTCTTTTTCGCAATTTTTTTAAATCGAAAAGATTAACAATCTCCTTCTATTTCACAGGAAGCATCTTTTGAACTATTCATAATTTGAATAGTTGGATTTTCTTTTTGATATGCTGCCCAAGCCTTCTCCAAGGTCTGATCAAAAATCTCATCTGACTGTGCTCCAGAGATTCCAAACTTCCTATCCAAGACAAAGAACGGAACACCACGAACATCTAGCTGTCTGGATTCATAGATATCCTGATCCACTTCTTCTTCGAAAGCTCCAGACTCCAATGCTTTTTTTAAGGCCTCTTCATCTAAACCAACTTCTTTTCCCAAACTAATAAGAGTAGGGAAATCATCTACATTTTTCCCTTCGGAAAAATATGCTAGGAGCAATCGCTCTTTCATTACATCTCCCTTGCCAAAAGATTTAGCAAAATGAATTAGTCGATGAGCATTTCGGGTATTAGCTACCACAGCTTTCTCATAATCAAAGTCTAAGCCTTCAGCTTTTGCCATATCAACTACGTTAGCGGTGATTTCTTTGGTTTGCTCCATTGTCCAACCTTTAGAGGTGGCTAAATGCTCTAGCGTACT
>CAWUWQ010000220.1:0-2979 GCA_963926065.1 uncultured Algoriphagus sp. | reverse complement strand
AAGGCAAAAAACCAGAACCGGCTCCTTCTACTCTAAATTTCAATATCTTTTTATATATCGTAGATAAATTTAAAGCTGACTGAAAATAAAAAAAAGAGGCAAAAGCCTCTTTTTTTTATTTGTTCTCGTCATTAAACTCTTTCAATTCGTCTATACTAATTAGGCCCTCATAGTAAGCTCTTCCGAATACAGTAGCGGTCACTCCCATTTCTCGTAGTTTTCTAAAATCATCTATTCCTCTAACGCCTCCACTTGCTGCTAGATGGATAGATGGGAATCGATCCCTAATCTCTTGGAAAAGCTTGAAATTAGGCCCTTCCGCCAATCCATCTCTGGTCACATCAGAACACTTCAAATATTTCAATCCTCTTTCATAGAAAAATTCGATATGATCGAATAGGTCAATTTCTGTCTTTTTAAGCCAGCCTCTGATCTTGATTTTATAATCAGAAGGATTCACATCTGCTGCAAGATTGATTTTTTCTCTCCCATAGGAAAGTAGAATCTGTGCAAATCTCTCAGGGTGATTCGCTGCTGCAGAACTTATAGTAACTGAAGATGCTCCAAATTCAAAAGATTTGATTACATCTCCATCAGTAGTAATCCCACCGGTAAAATCCACTTTCAAATCTGTGTAACCCTTAATTGCCTCCAAAATATGGTAATTCTTGGGCTCCCCTCTTCTAGCTCCATCCAAGTCTACCAAATGAAGTCGGGTTAGACCAATCGCCTCAAATGCTTGGGCGATCTCAAGAGGATTATCTGAAATAACCTTTTCAGTAGCAAAATCTCCTCTTTTTAATCGGACACATTTTCCGTTGATCAACCATATGGATGGAATTATTTCAAACATTCTTTTATTAATTTACTGAGATTTTCACGTGAACTCCCTTCAAAAATATCAATTTAAATAATAAAGCTCGAGCCTTCATAAAAAACTAATTTATTATTTTATTTAAAATTGAATAATTTTTCTAATTCTTAATCCAATAGCCAATTATTCTCAAAACATTAATTTTGCAACTTTTCCATTTCCCCCAGAAGCCCAGACTGATCCTGTTGCACTCCCTGTTTTCACAGCATGAAATCCTTCTTCTGAAAAACTCTTCCAATTGATCCCTCCGTCATGAGAAAAATCTGAGCCGTTTGGCCCTACAGTAATGAGCCATTCCGCCTGCGAGAAGTACGTTATTCCTGATCGATATCCAGAAGGTGGATTTAGAATCTCCACCCAATCATTAGATACAGTCAAAAATACACCAACATTACCCTGACTCATCTCATCTTCCAAGTAATCTCCACCTACGCAGACTATTTCACCAGCACTCAATCCTGCTAATGCAAAGATGCCTTGCGAACCTTCTCCTTGAATCAAGGGAGATTTGAATTTTTTCCAACTGCCACCACCATCCTTTGAAACGTGGAGATTAGACTCTTTTCCACCACTGCCGAGCACCACTAAGTCTCCCATTGCTATCATCGAACTGGCACTAGCTGCAAATCCTGCTTCTCCAGCCACAACCTCTGGAAGGTTAGGAATCGCAAACCAAGATTCTCCTTGGTTGACGGTCTTTAAAATCATCCATTTGCCATCAACTGGATCCCCAAGTACAAAGCCAGTGTTTTGATCTGAGAAGGTAATGCCATCTAGAAAGGCCGTTGGCCCTTCTTTATGGGTAAGTATCCAAGACTTTCCTCCATCCGAGGTCCTGTAGATGACCGAAGGCTGACCTGCTGAAACAGCAATTGCATGTTCTGCATCAAATCCCTGAATGGCTCGAAAATCCACTTCCACTAATCCATCAATCACCCCATGCTCCCAGGTCTTTCCTCCATCAAGTGTTTTGAGCCAAGTCCCCTTGGTACCACTAAACCATGCAATGTCAGAAGTGATTGGCGAGAGCCCTCTCAAAGAGGCGTCCACAGGCGTCGCTAGGATCTCCCAACCTAGCGGTTCGATAGGAAATTCTGAGGATTTTTGACTACAGGAAAAGCAAAAGATTAAGACAGAAAGTCCAAAACACATTCTATTCATTAAATCAGCTCTTGATATCTACATTTCTGTAGGCCGCGATTAGTGCTTTTTCTCCATCTACACCCGGCAATGCATTACCATGCTCCATTCCCATGACTCCTTTGAATCCCTTTTCGTGGATGTACTTAAATACGTTACCATAGTGGATTTCTCCTGTGCCAGGCTCTTTCCTTCCCGGATTATCTCCGATTTGGATATAGGCGATTTCGTCCCATGTTTTCTCCATGGTTGCAATCAAGTTTCCTTCATTGCGCTGCATATGGTAGATATCATAGAGGATTTTACAGCTGGGACTATCCACAGCTTTACAAATCATGTGTGTCTGGTCTGCATTTCGAAGAAAAAGATCTGGTGTATCGCTCAAAGGTTCCAATACCATCGTCAATCCATGCGGTTCCAAAATTTCAGACCCTCTGCGAAGGGCATCGATCACATTTCCAGTCTGAATTCCCATCGGAAGATTTCGATCAAAAAACCCAGGAACAACGGTCGACCATTTCGCATCCACACGCTTGGCAGCTTCCACGGATTGCCGACATGTAGCTAAGAAAACATCCAAAAACTCCTTTTTCCCAGTTGTCAGTGAGGTCTTCCAATTATCTCCTCCATCAACTACAAAAACTCCCATTCGCATACCTAGCTCATTTAAAAGCTTTCCGATTTTCTCCTGATCTTCCACAGATCGCTTGAGTAAACCGTTATCCTCTAAGGAGCGGAACCCCTGATCTGCCATAAATCTCAACTCATCAAAGATTCCTCCTGGAGCCGAGTTCTTAAACATTCCAAAATGGGGTGCAAAATCCATATTATAAGTGGGTTCAGCTTTCTTAATTCCAAAAGCGGAAAGGGTCGAAGCTCCTGAGACACCCAAAACTGCTGTCGTCAACCCTATATTTTTGATAAAATTTCTACGTTCCATAGTTTAGATCACTTTAGTTTTACCA
>CAWUWQ010000219.1:0-14388 GCA_963926065.1 uncultured Algoriphagus sp. | reverse complement strand
TTGATATCATCCAAGAAAAATTGGGTTTGAAGTCTGTTTTCGGGACTCATTTTGTCCAAAATATAAGGCTCAACAGCACTTTTGAATTCACCCACTCTAAACACTTCAGGTTTAATTCCTACTTTTTCGAAGAAGCCCTTTAAAAAAATTCCTTCAGAGGCAAAACCATTGAAATCAACTCCTCCCATAGGATTCAGATAGACTTCATCAGCTACCGAAGCAAGATAATAACCACCTTCGGAGAAGGCTTCATCATAAGCAATAATGAACTTACCAGAGCTTTTGAAATCTTCCAGCGACTCACGAAGCTCCAATAAATTTGCTTGACCGGCTATGATCAAACCTGTGTTAAGGTAAATACCTTTGATGTTTTCATTCGTTTTAGCTTCCTCGATTGCTTTTTTCAAGTTTATCAAACCAGCATTTGCTTCACCGCCAAAGGGATTTCCTAAGAATCCAAAATCAAGATTATCCTCTGTGGTTCGCTCAACAAGAGTTCTTCCGTTGAGATTCAAGTGGAGAACTGTGTTTTCTTTCACGTTTACCTTTGCATCTCCTGCTGAAGAAGCAATGATCCCAATCAAGCCAAACATGACAAGTACACTGAGAATGCTGAAAACAAAAAGACCTACTATGACAGCAAGTACATTTCCTAAGAATTTCATAAGTTAAATTATTTGAGCGCTAAAATAACCTATTTTAGCTCGAGTTTACAAAAGGGATTCTACGGAGAAAATGTTCAGCAAGGTTGTTATTATTTTTGGGGGGAATAGAGGTGATCGTGAAAATTTGCTTCAAAAAGCTCAGCAGCAGCTTTTTGAAGCTGGAAAATTTCTGACTAAATCCTCTATTTATGAAACCGTAGCTTGGGGTGGTGTTGCAAAGGGATCATTTCTCAATCAGGTGATTGAACTGGAAACAAATTTAAATCCGAAGCAGCTTTTGGCCTTGATCCAAAAAATAGAAACCAATCTTGGAAGAAAACGAGATGAACATTGGGGTGATCGAACCATGGATATTGATATTCTTTACTTTGAAAGTAGATTAGTTTCTACTCCTTTGCTACAAATTCCACATCCATTTATAGCCGATCGTCGATTCGTACTAGTGCCACTAGTTGAGATTCTGCCGAATTTTATACATCCTATTTTGGGAAAAACAAATGCTGAGCTGCTCAGCATTTGCCAGGATACTAGTCCTGTGGCTAAATTCAACAAGTCATAAAAAAAACCTGCCGAAGCAGGTTTCCATTAGAGTCCTGAAACTTCAGCTTCAGGATGAATTTTTTTAACAAGTCCTTGGAGTACTTTTCCGGGGCCGCATTCTACAAATTGGATTGCGCCATCTTTTGCCATGTTTTGAACCGATTGAGTCCATTTCACTGGAGCTGTTAATTGTGCGATCAGGTTAGCTTTGATTTCACTTACTTCAATTACCGCTGTGGTACTCACGTTTTGATATACCGGGCAAATTGGCTGATTAAATTTGGTTGACTCAATGGCTGCTTTGAGCTTTTCGGCAGCAGGCTGCATCAGTGGTGAATGGAAAGCTCCGCCAACGGGCAAAGGCAGCGCTCGTTTGGCACCAGCCTCTTTCATTTTCTCACAGGCAATCTCAATCCCTCGATTTGATCCCGAAATGACTAATTGCCCTGGGCAGTTATAATTTGCCGGTACTACAATTTCTTCGGTAATAGAAGCGCAGATTTCCTCTACTTTTTCATCAGGTAAACCAAGGATGGCGGCCATCGTAGAAGGATTGATTTCACAAGCTTCCTGCATTGCTAAAGCTCGTTGATATACTAGCTTCAGGCCATCGTCAAAGGCAAGGGTTCCATTGGCTACCAAAGCTGAAAATTCACCGAGTGAATGTCCCGCCACCATATCAGGAGCGAAATTGGGGGTGGTTTTTGCAAGAATAACCGAATGAAGAAAAATAGCCGGTTGAGTAACTTTGGTTTGCTTCAACTCCTCATCAGATCCTTCAAACATGATGTCTGTAATTCGGAACCCTAGGATTTCATTGGCTTGCTCAAATAGTGCTTTTGCCTCAGGATTTTCCTCATAAAGGGATTTTCCCATTCCGGGAAATTGGGCACCTTGGCCCGGGAAAACAAATGCCTTCATTGAATCAATTTTTGGTTAGAGGTACAAATATAGCCCTTTTCAGCAAGTCGAAAATCCCATGTCAATCCTGAAAAGTATTGAAGTTACTGGTAAAAATCTCTTTTTTGTTTTCAGAAATCCATTTGATGAAAGCCATCACAGCTGGAGAATGCCGCTTTTGTTTGAGCCAAATGAGCTTCCAAGCTGATTTAAGTGGAAGCCCCGGATACTGGAGAATTGTGATTCGATTGTCAGCTATCTCTTGGCTCATAGAGAAGTTGGATAGTATAGAAGCACCCAATCCTGCCATGATAGCTTGCTTAACTGCTTCATTGGTAGCGAGCTCTAGTTTGCTTTCCGCATTGATATTTCGGGATTTGAAAAAATCTTCCATTTTAGAACGTGTGCCAGACCCTTTCTCCCGAAGAATAAAAGGAATTTTTTCCCAATTGTTCGCATTGATTTCCTCCCGAAATTTCTCTTCTAATTCTGGAGCGCATGCTAGGTACCATTTATTCTCTTCTAAAGTAATGCTGTCAAATTTCTCTTCGTTGGGTAAATTGACCGATATCAGAGCCAAATCGGTTGTGTTTTCCTCCAAATGTGCCAGAACTTGATTACGATTCGAAACCTCCAGATTTATTTCTACATGTGGATTGATCTTCATAAAGTCAGCCATCAAATAGGGGATGATATACTTTCCTGTGGATACGGCAGAGATTCGAATCTTTCCGGCTAAAAGGCCCTTTAATTCTAGCATTTTTTGCTCGATCCGATTGACATCTGCAAATATTCGATCGGCCATTTCTACCAACTCCTGACCGAATTCGGTGATGTAAATCTTCTTTCCGATAATTTCTGTCAAGGGGACTTCAAATTGTTCCTGCAGATTTTTCAACTGAATAGAGACGGCCGGCTGTGTCATGTTCATGGATTTTGCGGCGTTGGTAATGCTCTCATGCTGAGAGATTGCCTTCAGGGCTTTAAGCTGTGTGAGAGAAATATTCATAAATAAATTAAATACAAAATTACTTACGAATAAAAAAAACTTATGGTTTTGTTTTATTTCCTGAATTTCCGTGAAATATTTGTGTCATGGATTTTCAGATATTGATCAATAACCTCACGAATCCCAGCCTGCTGTTCTTCGTCTTAGGTATCATTGCGGTTCGGCTCAAAAGTGATTTGGAAATCCCCCCCAGTAGCTCAAAATTCATCGCATTGTATCTGATGTTATCAATCGGATTTAAAGGTGGTCAGGAGCTTTCTCACAGTAGTTTTGATTTAAGTATTTTTTGGGCTTTGCTTTTTGGTATCACACTATCGGCACTTGTGCCATTTTATACTTTTTTCATCCTCAAACGAAAGTTAAATGCGGCGAACTCCGCTGCTATTGCGGCAGCTTATGGTTCGATTAGTGCCGTGACCTTTGTGGCAGCAGTTGCCTTTTTGGATTTGCAAGGTGTCCCATTTGGTGGTCACATGGTCGCGGTGATGGCCTTGATGGAGGCGCCGGCAATTATATCAGGAGTAATTTTACTACAGGAATACTCGGATAAAAAAGCTGAAGGTGGTCTTAAAAACATTATTGTTCACGCCTTTACTAATGGGAGCGTTTTGTTGATTCTGGGAAGTTTGGTGATAGGTTTAATTGCTGACGAAAAGCAGGCCGAGGGAATCAAGCCCTTTGTGACTGATATTTTCAAAGGATTCTTGGCTGTATTCCTGTTAGATATGGGAATCAGAAGTGGTAAGAAACTAAAGACCTTTTTCAAATATGGTTACTTCTCAACTGTATTTGCGATTCTGATTCCTCTAGTCAATGGAATTCTAATTGCATTTTTCAGCTATTGGGTTGCAGATGCTGACGGTGACCGGTTTATTTTTGCCATTTTGGCGGCAAGCGCATCCTATATAGCTGTGCCAGCGGCAATGAAACTTGCCAATCCAGAAGCAGATGAAGGCTTGTACATACCAATGGCATTAGCTATCACTTTTCCGTTTAATATTACCTTGGGAATGCCGATTTATTGGATGATTATTCAGGCTTTTTAATTTGGATAGTTTTCTGGGGACAGAAATTTAGAGCGCTCTTCCGAGGTAGGAAGTCTGCAGGTGTTTTTCTTTCCAAACCAAGAATATCTATTTGAAGCAATCCAATCGTAAAGTTTGTCTCGGAAACCTTCAGGAAGATTTATAAGCGGATAAAAAATTGGCCAGAGCCCCGAAAGTGCTCTAGCTATTTTCAATGCAGCGGTACTTTTATAGTGGATTTCCCCATCCTGAAGTAGTACGAGAGAATCCAAATAGTTTTCATTCACTTGATATTGAGCCAGAACTTTACGGCTATGTGCATCCTGCAGTGCTCCCACCAAAAAGCGATTGTTTTTGTCTCGCTTAATGATGAAGTCAATTGAAGCATTGCAGAGGTTACATACTCCATCAAAGAAAATGATGGAAGGTTTTTTCATCATCTTAGAATTTGAATTGTGCCTTTAAGAGATTGTTGCTGCTGAGTAGGGTCCAAAACATCAAACATGACTGTGCCAGAATAGAAATATGTCCCTGCCGGAAGCTCATTCCCATTTTTGTCTCTTCCATCCCAACGGATGTACACATCATTTTCGTTTGACTCCAAACTGTTGTAAGAGAATACTTCAGCGCCCCAGCGATTGACGATGAAAATTTCTACTCCCGTCACAAATCTCGGACATTTTGCAAATGGATTATCGAAGGCCATGAACGTCTCATTAAGTCCATCTCCGTTTGGAGTGAAAGCATTTGGAAGCTCATAGTTTGGACAATTCTCCACGCAAACTACATTGCTTGGCTCACTTTCATTTCCAGATCGATCTACTGCCGTGATGTAATAACAACCTCGGTAATTAGTGAGATTGTTTATCCTAGTCTCTAGTTGGATGGCAGTGAGTTGTGATATTAATTGGAATTCGCCATCCTCTCCATCTGGCGTGAAATACAAATTATAAGCACTCAGCTGATCGTCGCAATCTCCTGTGAAATCGGGCACCCAGCTTAGATCATGATAATAGGTGTTTATGTTGCAAGCTATCTCAGCGACATACTCTTCACAAACAGGTCCCTCGAAAGTTAATACCGGCGGACAAGGCAATCGATTATCATCTGGCTTGGCGCATATGATCTGAGATTTATTTTCCAAAGGATAAACTAGCCCAGGCACATTGTAAGAGCCCTTTGTGATCACGTAGTAACAGTATTCGATTTCTTTGACCAAAGGAGCGCTATTAAAGCTACCGTCATCTAAAAATCTGAAACCGGTTTGTGTTACATCCACTTCTGCAATCTTTACAAAAGTAAAATCATCCTGAGCAGCTGCATCAGTTCTGTTCCGGTATACTTCGTGTTTAAATTCTCCAACGAGATTATTCCATGGTACAATAAAAGTCCAATTCAGCTCAATCGCCTGGTTGATAATAGTAGGTTCTAGTCTGACCGAGGAAGCTGAAGAGGAGGTGTCAATCCTAGTTCCCCTATCCAGCAAAACAACCTTATAGTTGTGTACTAGATCTGCTGTATTAACTCCAGTATCTGTGAATAAGGTGTCAGCCATAATACCAAGTGACACTTGATTGGCATCGCCAGTAAATCCAGTGCGCCTAAACAACTCATAAGTAAATGGGCCAGGGAACTGAATACGATCAATGTCATAAGGAGGAGTCCATTTAACGAAAATCTCTCCTGCCGCTGGATCAGTTGTTTCGATGCTTACATTAGTAATGATTGGTACATCTACATCAATAGTGACACAGATTTCTTCTGACACAATGCTTTCTCCAGCTCTTGGCTGTGGATATCCTGCCACTAATCGGTAGCAATAAGTATTACCAGGTGCTAGTCCTTCCCCACCATTCAGGTCGAGGAAGTTGGTCGTTTCCATATTGGTCGTACCAATGAGCTCATAGCCTGCACGAATTCCTGTTTCGCAACTGTCTGGCAGGTATGGATCAGAATTGATTCTTCTCCAAATCTGCATTTCCTCTGCTGAATTGGCGCATACATAAGGGTCCCATTTTAGCTCAACAGATCTACCAGCTTGTTGTTCTATTTCATCAAATACCGGTGGAGGCCCAATAACTTTTATTTTCCAAGTTTGAATATCCACCAATGCAGGACCGGAGCTTGGCTGATCGGTAATTCGAACACGGACTTCATATTCCCGTGCTCGGACGTGATTGCAGACTGTTTGCCAAGTGAAATTGACGATTCCTGGAGAAAGCTGGAACGTATTTTCAGGACGATAAGTGGCTTTGGAGCCGTTGATTTCAATTGGTTCGCCAAATACTTCAATTTTTATTGGGTCACCATCTGGATCAGAACCTTGAATGATTTCCTCAATTTTTGTTCCTGCCACCACACAAAGGTCAGGTGGAAGGATTAACTCCGGACGTTTATTATTTGAGTTTTCAATGATGATCTGCATATCCCGTACTACATAGCCGATGAGCTCATACTTCCCGTTCAGTTTTCTGTATTCGTTGATTCGAAAGGCTACATTAAATTGTCCTGCGGTTCCAGGGGCATCCCAAATCAAATCCCCAAAAACGGGGTCTAGTCTAAGAAAAGCTGGAGTAGTTCCGTTCTCTTGACTTCGGCTGAATTCATTTGAAGCTGGGCTTCTATAGTTATTTACTGGACGCTGAAAAGCTTGTTTCGGCACATCCAATTCATATGCAAGGCTGTCTCCATCAGGATCATAAGCTCCTGGGTTGTGAATATATCGGACATTAACGGCCCCATTATCCACAGGAGGAATGGTTAGTACAGGTGAGTTATTAACGCCAATAAATGGGTCAATTGTGATTTTGGTTTCTACATAAAAAGGAGTGTCCACCGAGTTATCCATGTTCAATGTTTTATCATTTCTATTGAACTCTTGAAAACGAATCGTGTAATTCCCTGGCCCTTGAAAAGTGTGCGAAATTACGTAAGTGTTTTTTTCAATTTGGTTGCCCAGACTTTCTACTAAGGAAAAATCACTTTCTGTATTTAATTGTTCTTCTCTACCATCGCCAAAATTGATTGTTCCAGGGCCGAAGACCACACTGGACCGGGTATCAGTATATCCGACTACAATAATCCGATAAGTGAGCGTTTGCACCGAAATTCGTTCGGCAATGATTTCTCCAGCACGAATGTGGGTAGCCCAACTGACTGAAATTCCGGCAAAAAAGAAAATTAAAAGAAGGCCCAGGGAAAATTTAAACTTCATATGGTTCAGGTTCATTACAATTCAGAAACAATATAACGTAGTAAAAGTTGAATTAGTGGTCATTTTCCCTCCTAATTTTTTGTACAAAATAAATGGAAGTAAGTAGTTAATCAGGGTAAAATCAAACAATAAAATTAAACACTCTGTTTTTTATACCTTGAGATAGAGATCAAATAGAATGATTTGAGCTTTATTTAGAACCTTTTGAAATAAGGAATCGGATTCCGATCGAATTGTTTACTAGCAGTTCCAAATGTAAATTTGACAACTTAATTCACCGAATTCGTTCCAAATTTAATCGTAAAAATTGTATGAGCTGGGTTACAAAAACCTTGAGTAGCACACTAGGTAGGAAATTGATCATGGCATTGACCGGACTTTTCCTTATCCTGTTTTTAACAGGTCATGTTTCTGGTAATCTGTTGTTATTCCAATCAGACGGCGGACAGGCGTTTAATATATATGCCAAGTTTATGACTACCAATCCCGCAGTCAAATTGCTTTCTTACGTGACCTACATTTCAGTTATCGGGCATGTGATTTATTCTATTTTCCTGACTAAGGTAAATAAGACAGCTAGACCTGTTGACTATTCAACAACCAAATCTTCTAAAAACAGCAGTATTGCTTCAAGGAATATGGGGATTCTGGGAACAGTTATCCTAGTATTCTTGGCCGGTCACATGTATTCATTCTGGTTTCAAATGCATTGGGGAGAGGTTCCATTGGTTACTTATGAAGGTGAAGAATATAAGAACCTATATTACGTAGTATCCCAAGCATTCCAGCAGGAATGGATGGTAGGACTTTATGTAGTTGCAATGAGTTTCTTAGGCTTTCATCTTTCTCATGGTTTTGCCAGCGCCTTCCAAACTTTAGGGTTGAGTCATAAAAAATATTCCCCAGCTATTGAGGCCTTGGGAAAATTCTACAGCATTCTGGTCCCGATTTTATTCGCCAGCATGCCTCTATACATCTATTTCACATCACAGAGCTAATTATAGTCCCGTATGATACTAGATTCCAAAATACCTGCTGGTCCATTGGCAGAAAAATGGACCAAGCATAAGTTTAACAGTAAACTGGTCAATCCAGCAAACAAAAGAAAATACGATGTAATCGTTGTCGGAACTGGCTTGGCTGGAGCTTCTGCTGCTGCCTCACTCGCAGAGTTGGGTTACAATGTAAAAGCATTCTGTTTCCAGGATAGCCCGAGAAGAGCGCACTCCATTGCTGCGCAAGGAGGGATTAACGCTGCGAAAAACTATCAAAACGACGGTGACTCTGTTTTTAGATTATTCTATGACACCATTAAAGGTGGAGACTACCGTTCGAGGGAGGCTAATGTCTACCGTCTTGCTGAAGTCTCAGTAAGTATTATTGATCAATGCGTGGCTCAAGGAGTTCCTTTTGCAAGAGAGTACGGTGGATTACTAGCGAATAGATCTTTTGGTGGAGCTCAGGTTTCCCGAACATTTTATGCTCGTGGCCAAACAGGGCAGCAATTGCTTTTGGGTGCTTATTCTGCTTTGAGCCGCCAAGTAGCCAATGGAAAAGTGAAGCTTTTCCCAAGAACTGAAATGATGGATGTGGTGACAATCGACGGCCACGCTAGAGGTATTGTCACTAGGAATCTGATCACTGGAGCAATTGAGACCCATGCTGCGCATGCAGTTTTATTGTGTACAGGAGGGTATGGGAATGTGTTTTTCCTATCAACCAATGCGATGGGATCAAACGTGACTGCCGCTTGGAGAGCACATAAAAAAGGAGCTTTGTTTGCTAATCCTTGCTTCACCCAGATTCACCCGACTTGTATCCCTGTGTCAGGAGATCATCAGTCTAAATTGACTTTGATGTCCGAATCACTTCGAAATGATGGTCGGGTATGGGTACCGAAAACTGTTGAGACTTCCGAAAAGCTTCGCAAAAAGCAGATCAAACCAGCAGATATTAAAGAAGAGGATAGAGACTATTTTCTGGAGCGTAAGTATCCAAGTTTTGGAAATCTTGTGCCTCGTGATGTGGCCTCAAGAAATGCGAAAGAAGTATGTGACGAAGGACGTGGTGTCAATGAGACGGGAGAGGCAGTATTCCTAGATTTCAGAGATGCTATTGACAGAGACTCAGAAGATGCGATCCGAGCCAGATATGGTAATTTGTTCGACATGTATCAGCAGATCACGGGTGAGAATCCATATAAAAGCCCAATGATGATCTACCCAGCAGTCCACTATACTATGGGTGGTCTTTGGGTCGATTATAATTTGATGACAAATATTCCAGGCCTTTATGCTTTAGGAGAAGCAAACTTCTCAGATCACGGTGCTAATAGATTAGGAGCTTCGGCGTTGATGCAGGGATTGGCTGATGGATACTTTGTAGCTCCATATACAATCGGAGATTACTTAGCGCAGACTCCACCAAAGAAAGTGGATGATTCACATCCTGCTTTTGCAGAATCACTCGACAAAGTAAAAGCTGGAATTGATCAGCTACTCAAAATCAATGGAACAAAAACTGTTGATCATTTCCACAGGCGTTTGGGTAAAATCATGTGGAATGAGTGTGGAATGGCACGTACTGAAGAGGGACTGAAAAAAGCTAAAGCTGATATTAAGGCCTTGAAGAAGGAATTTTGGTCTGATGTCAGAGTGCTGGGTACTAATGAAGAATTGAACCAATCGCTGGAAAAAGCAAATCGAGTAGCTGATTTCATTGAATTGGGGGAGCTGATGATCGATGATGCGCTAAACAGAAACGAATCTTGTGGTGGCCACTTCAGAGAAGAGTATCAGACTCCTGAAGGAGAAGCCTTACGTGATGATGAAAACTATGCGTATGTGGCTGCTTGGAAATTCATGGGAGAAGGTCAAGAAGAGGAGTTGGTGAAAGAGCCGCTAGAATTCGAGAATGTGAAGTTGACTCAGCGATCTTATAAATAATCTTACGACCTTAATTCATAGCTATATGAAACTTACATTAAAAATATGGAGACAAAAGAATAACTCTGATAAAGGGGGATTTGTCACCTATCCAATTGATGGTATCTCTGCCGACATGTCCTTTTTGGAAATGTTGGATGTACTAAATGAAGAGCTTACCGAAAAGGGTCAAGACCCAGTTCATTTTGATCACGATTGCCGTGAGGGAATCTGCGGAATGTGCTCTCTTTATATTAACGGAAACCCTCACGGACCACTTCAGACTACGACTTGCCAGCTTCATATGCGTTCGTTTTCTGATGGACAGACTATTACGATCGAGCCTTGGAGGGCAAAAGCTTTCCCTGTAGTTAAGGACTTAGTGGTGAACCGATCTGCTTTTGATCGAATCATTCAAGCGGGTGGATATGTCTCTGTAAATACAGGAGGTGTCCCTGATGCAAATGAGATTCCAATTCCTAAGACAATTGCAGATGAAGCTTTTGATGCGGCAACTTGTATTGGTTGCGGAGCTTGTGTAGCAGCTTGTAAAAATGCTTCGGCAATGCTCTTTACTTCCGCAAAAATCTCCCAGTTGGCACTGTTGCCTCAGGGAAGAGTAGAGCGAAAAAGCCGCGCCGAGAAGATGGTTGCTCAGATGGATGCTGAAGGTTTCGGTGCGTGTACCAATACTGGTGCTTGCGCAGCGGAATGTCCGAAATCAATCAGTCTAACAAATATTGCCAGAATGAACCGGGAGTATTTCTCTGCTGTGGTAAGTAGTGAGAATATGTAAAAAAATAAAACCCTTGAAATTAAGACCGGAGCGATCCGGTCTTTTTTTTTGATAGTCTATTACCAAAATGGAAATGTAGGTTTTACAAAAAGTTGGAAGGAAGTAGCTTGACAAGTAATTGGTTTTTTTTCAGGATTCATCTTTAAGTCTTACAAAAAAGTCAAAATGTATCCTTCTTGGTCAGAAGCTAAACAAGCGAATCTTTTACGTCTGTTTATTTAGTCGAAATTGGGGGGCTTTTATTGTATAATTTTAATAAAAAATTGCCTTTTTTGATAAAGTTTCAGTCAAATTACTGCTCAATTTTTCGATTGAAGGTGTTTTTTGTACCTTTGAAAAATTATATTTTCAATAATTTTATTATAAATCCAATTGAGCAATGCATTTAATAGATCTGGGGATCTTTGTAGTCTATATGCTGGCCATGTTAGGGGTGGGCTATTTTTTCATGAAGAAAAATACCGATCAAGAGGATTACTATGTAGGGGGTAGGTCGATTGGAAGTTGGCATATCGGTCTTTCGGTAGTAGCAACAGATGTGGGAGGAGGATTTTCAATTGGTTTGGGAGGACTCGGATTTGTGATGGGTATTTCAGGATCTTGGATGCTTTTCACAGGATTATTGGGTGCTTGGCTTGCTGCGGTGGTGTTAATTCCCAGGGTAAAGTCAGATCCTGCTTTTGCTAAGTTTTTTACTTTTCCCCAAATCATAGGGCATTTATTCAATGGTCCAGCTGCAAAATTAGCAGCTTTAATTTGCTTCCTTGGCTATTTGGGATTCACTTCTTCCCAACTTTTGGCAGGAGCAAAACTAGCCTCGGGCACCTTTGAAGGATTGGACTTGCATGTGGCATTGATGATCATGGGAGCCATAGCGGTAGTCTATACTGTGATGGGAGGCCTGAAAGCTGTGATATATACAGATACTATTCAATGGATTATTCTGATGTCGGGTTTAATGTTTATCGGAATACCTATTGCTTATAATTTTGTTGGTGGTTGGGCAGGGATTCATTCCACACTTCCACAGGAGTTTTTCAGCTTTGGGAACCTGACTTGGCAAGATTTTACGAATTGGGGAATTACTATTATCCCAATTTGGTTTGTTGGGATGACCCTGTACCAGCGAATCTTTGCATCACGAGATGTGAAGTCGGCTAAGAAAGCATGGTTTATCGCAGGTCTGTTTGAATGGCCAATTATGGCCATGCTTGGTGTTTCCCTAGGCTTATTATCCAGAGTAGCGGTAGAACAGGGAGTTCTTGAAGGGTATACGACCGCAATGGATCCAGAGATGGGATTGCCAGTTTTGCTTAGCCAGATTTTACCAGCTGGTATATTGGGATTGATGATGTCAGCTTACTTCTCCGCAGTGCTCTCTACAGCTGATTCCTGCCTGATGGCTGCTTCTGGGAATCTCACCACTGACCTGATGGGTGATTTTTTCAAAGGTAAATCGCTGAAGCAAGAGATGAGAATCAGTCAGTTTTCGACGCTAGCTATCGGTATTGTAGCCATAGTAATTGCCTGGCAGATGACGGAAGTTCTCAGTTTGATGTTATATTCCTATGCATTTATGGTTTCCGGTCTTCTGGTTCCGGTGATTGCTGGATTGTTTTTCAATCAGCGAAATCCAAAAGCTGCCATTGCTTCAATGATCGCTGGTGGTTCCCTTACCGCAGGACTTTCCATTTTTGAAGTGCCATTGCCCTTGGGATTAGATGCGAATTTATTCGGGCTTTTACTTTCACTGATGACTTTTGTCTCGGTAGTTTTGATTAATAAAAACACAAAAGAACTTGAAAAACACTATGATTAAATTAGAAACACTTTCCACTATTGATAATGCTACATTTCTCCAAAAATCAAAAATCGCTGATTTCTTGTTCGAACACTTAGGTACTTATGGGGATCCTAAAGCTGATATCATGAAATGCCTGGATTATGCATTAGATCAAAATATGCACGCAGGTGGCTTTGTCGTCATGGCAAAAGAAGATGAAAAATTAGTCGGTGTGTTAATCATGAACAAGACCGGTATGTCCGCATATATTCCTGAAAACATCTTGGTGTATATCGCAGTCGATGATCAGCATAGAGGAAAAGGGATCGGGAGTAAGATTATGGGCTTAGCTATAAAAATGGCAAATGGAGCGATTGCGCTACATGTGGAGGCAGATAATCCTGCGAAAAAGCTTTACGAGAAATTAGGATTTACTAACAAATATCTCGAAATGAGATTAACCAAATAAGATGGCATACTTGACATTAAATAAGAAAAAACTCAAAGAGAATTACCTTTTCTTGAAGAAAATGTTTGAGGAAAAGGACGTCTCTTGGGGAGTGGTCTCCAAAGTTTTTTGTGGGAATAGACTTTTTCTCACCGAGTTGATCAAGCTTGGAGTGACTGAAATCCATGACAGCAGAATCAGTAATCTGGCAATGGTCAAATCAATTGGGCCAGACATGCAGACGGTTTATATTAAGCCTGTGGCAAAGCAAAACATTGGGAAACTGGTAAAGTTTGCTGATGTAAGTTTAAACAGTGAATTGAAAACCATAGAATGGATCAGTGAAGAGGCTGTTCTCCAAGAGAAAAAGCACAAGATCATCATCATGGTAGAGACGGGAGATCTTCGAGAAGGAGTTATGGGAGACCAGCTTCTGGATTTTTACGATCGCGTTTTTGAACTGCCAAATATCGAAATCATCGGATTAGGGACTAATCTCAATTGCCTCAATGGGATAATGCCATCAGCAGATAAGTTGATCCAACTTTGCCTTTACAAGCAGATTATTGAGCTGAAGTTCAATAAGAAAATTCCTTGGGTTTCTGCAGGCACCTCGGTTACGATTCCTTTGATGCGCAATCATCAATTGCCAATTGGGGTAAATCACTTTAGAATCGGAGAGACCTTGTATTTTGGGATGGATCTCGTTGAAGAAAAAGTGATTGAAGGCATGCATGGTGATGTGTTTGAATTACATACCGAAATCATCGAAATGCAAGAAAAGCCTCTTGTTCCCAGTGGAGTTTTAGCTCCAACTCCTCAAGGAGAAGTCAAGGAAATAGATGAGCGTTTACTCGGGAAGAGGTCTTTTAGAGCAATAGTTGATGTAGGCGTTTTGGATGTGGATTCTAAATATCTGATGCCAAATGACGAGAGTGTGGAGCTCTTGGGAGCAAGCTCTGATATGATTATTATAAATCTTGGGGAAAACCCTAAAAATTATAAAGTAGGGGATGTCCTGAGTTTTAATTTAAAATATATGGGTGCACTTGCACTTATGAACTCCGACTATATCGATAAAAAG
>CAWUWQ010000218.1:0-4849 GCA_963926065.1 uncultured Algoriphagus sp. | reverse complement strand
GCACTGACAAAACCATTTAAACTCGTCCCATCAAATAATACAATGGCATCAGAAGGAGGAGCTGTATTATGTGCTCCGGGAGTTACTTTAGGGGGCACAGGAGTATAAAATTCAGTCGCCTCGGGCTTCATTGGAGGCGGCGTTTTTTCTTGGGCAAAAGTAGCAGTGCTAAGCAATCCTACTCCAGCTAAAAGCAATAGTCTTTTCATATTCATAATAGTTTATTAAGGGTTGAGATGATAAGTCTTTCAATTAAGTCAATTTGATCTGAATCAAAAAACCATTGATAAATTTTTGGTTTCAGTGGCATTTCTTTTTCTTAATTTTCATCAAAATAGCTCTTATGAAAAAATCCCTACTTCTTATCATTGCCTTTATTGTATTGAATTCGGCTGCTTACGCCCAATCAACCTATTTTTTTCCTGGAGAAAAGTTTGATTCAGCAATTCCTTCACCGGAGGAGTTTTTGGGTTATCCTATAGGTGATTGGCATACCCGCTACGATTTGATCGTGAAGTATTTTGAAAAACTGGATCAACTTAGCCCGAATGCACAAATCACTACAATTGGCTATACTCATGAGCGAAGACCTAAAGTAATCCTAACCTTAGGCTCAAGCGCTAATCTTTCCAACTTGGAAGCGATTCGAGTAAAACAGATTCAATTGGCAGATCCTTCTCAATCCAAACCCGATGTCAGCCAAATGCCAAGCATTATACATCTTGGATATGGGGTTCATGGAAATGAGCCCTCCTCAGCGGAAGCAGCGATGCTATCAGCCTATTGGATTTTGGCTTCACAAAGTGATTTGGCAAAAAACATCCGAGAAAATTCCATCATCCACATTGATCCGACAGTCAATCCAGACGGTCGGGATCGTCATAGCCTGTGGGCTAACAGCAATAAAGGTTTACCTCCGGTAGCAGATCCACTTGATCGCGAGCACAATGAAGCCTGGCCGGGTGGACGTACCAATCATTATTGGTTTGATCTAAACCGAGATTGGCTACCGCTTGCACATCCAGAATCTCAGTCTAAAATAGCTTGGTATCATCAGTGGTATCCTAATGTGACTACCGATTTTCATGAGATGGGTACCAACAGCACTTATTTCTTTGAACCAACCAAGCCTTATGGAAGTGAGAACCCTGTGGTTCCAAGAAAAAATTACGATGATATCAACGTCCGTTTTGCGAAGTACTTCGCCAGATATCTGGATGAAATCGGAAGCTTATATTGGTCCAAGGAAGTATTTGACAATAGTTATCCTGGCTACGGGTCCACTTATCCGGATATCAATGGAGGTTTAGGATTAGTTTTCGAACAAGCAAGTAGCAGAGGACATTTGCAATCCAGTCAACGTGGTGAAATTAGTTTTGCTTTTACAATCAGGAATCACGTCCGAAGCTCACTTGCCACCATGGAAGCATCGATAGACAACCGAGTATTCATGCATGACTATTTGAGAGAATTCTTCGAGACTGCTGTTTCGGAAGGATCAAAAGATGCGGCTAAAAATTACCTTTTCGGAGACGAGTTTGATCAAAGCAGAACGCAGCTTTTCGTGAAATTCTTGATGGATCATCAGATCAAAGTTTATGAAAATAAGGCTGACATTACTATGGGAGGCTATTCATTCAAAAAAGGGAAGTCCTACTTAGTTCCTACTGCGCAACCTCAATATCGCATGGTCAGAACAATGTTTGAGGAAGTAACGGAATTTGCAGACTCAGTCTTTTATGATGCTTCAGCTTGGACGATGGCACATGCCTATGGGATGCCTTTTGCAAAAGCCCCAAATGTAAAAACTGGTGACTTGTTGAAGAATCAGCCCACTAGTTCTTTTGATTTCCCTTCGGTTAAAGCTTATGCTTATTTAATCGATTGGTCAGATTATTATGCACCAAAGCTTCTTTTTGAATTGCAAAAAGCTGGAATTCATGTAGAGCAAGTGAATCGTCCATTTAGTTCGGAGACACATGTTGGTGCAAAAGATTTTCCAGCTGGGACACTCATGATTCCAATGGGTTTTCAAAGTCTGGATGCTGAAAAAGTGTCTGAGTTAATTCAAAAACATGCGAAAGAAAGTAATCAACAAGTATTTGCAGTGAAAACAGGAATAAATCTGAAAGGGATTGACTTAGGATCGAATCTAGTTGGAGCGATCACCAAACCAAAAGCAATAATGGTAGTTGGCCAGGGGATTTCATCCTATGAAGCTGGTGAAATCTGGTACTTACTCGACAACCAATTAGGAATGCCTATCACTAAAGTCAACTCAGACCAGATGAGCAGAGTCAATTTATTTGAGTACAATACTTTAATTCTTCC
This sequence comes from uncultured Algoriphagus sp., assembly GCA_963926065.1. Classification (GTDB taxonomy): domain Bacteria; phylum Bacteroidota; class Bacteroidia; order Cytophagales; family Cyclobacteriaceae; genus Algoriphagus. Next base: position 2,518 of record CAWUWQ010000218.1, on the reverse strand, counting down.
CTCTGGAAATTACAGCGACTTCTCCGATAGAACTGTCGCTCATTTGAAAGATTGGGCAAATCGTGGTGGAACGATCATTTCCATGAAGACTGCAAGCCTTTGGCTAAACCGAATTGAGCTTACCAAAGAAAGCCCTGTAACCCTAGAGGCAGAAATGAAGGAGCCAAGCAAACTTCCTTTTGAAGACCGCAGTGCATTTGAAGGAGCCAAAGAAGTTGGAGGAAGTATTTACATGGCCACTTTGGATTTGACTCACCCGATAGCTTATGGTTATCAGCGTGAGAATCTTCCAGTATATCGAAACACCAGTATTTTCATCAAACCGAGTGCGGATAAGTATTTGACACCGATTCGATATACTGTCAACCCTTATTTAGGAGGCTATATTTCCAAAACTAATTTAGAGAAGTTGAAGCAAAGTGCCAGTGTCGTTATTTCAAAAACAGGCCAAGGCAGAGTGATTCATTTCTTTGATAGTCCAAATTTTCGCGGCACTTGGTTCGGAACAAATAAGCTTTTTTTTAACGCCTTGTTTTTTGGGGATAAGATGGATTGAAGAAGGTGAAATAAAATGAAGATTGGTAGATTTGAGAATTGGGGTTAGTGAAGAGCGGGGTAAGTTTTTAAATTGATCATTCACAACCCACAAAAAAACCGATAAGAGATTCTTATCGGTTTTTTTTTGCCCCAGGGAATTAAAAGCTATTCAACTGATTACTTCTTATAAGTTAAAGTAATCTTCCCCGCGATATTTCCCAAAGGGCTTTCCATAGCCACTTCATTTGCAGTGATCAATTGTTCATCTGAGAGAGATAAAATATCATAGAATACCTCTTCTTTATCATTCTCCCCTTTCATAATCAATTGGTCCTTCTTGACTTTCCAAATCCCCTTTCCATTCATCATATCCTCTGGACTGGTGATGATATAGGTCCCTGTTTCTTCCAAAATTAATTTACCATCAATATGCAATCCCTTTCCACCTTGAACCAAGGCAACTAAATCTGGACCTTCAGTTTGATCAAATTTAAAGTCAGTGCCTGACCAAGTACCAATTAGCATTTCTTCTTTGCTTTTCCCACAGGAAGCAAGGAAAGTCACCAAAAGGGCGAAAATGAATAGATTTTTCAAAGAATAAAGGATTCGCTTTTTCATAATGAATAGAAATTATAATCGAAATATAAAAAATTAATGAATTGAGTTTGCTTAAAAATATTTGGAGGAGTCTCTCCGCCTGAGACCTTTCAAGATTTGAGAAATTAGTTTTTAGATACAATTTCGAAAAGTTCTTCATGAAATCCCCTAGTCAATCCGTAACTTAATCAGATGGACAAATTAAGATTATGGCTGATTTCAAAATATCAGCTAGTGATTTCAAGTATTGCTTTTATGCCCGCAATAATTAGTATCTCCTTTTTAGGCTTTGCTACATTTTTTGTTTTTTTCGATTTTTCAGAAACTGGTCAACAAATTAAAATTGACTTTCCTTGGCTGAATATCAATGATCCTTCCACTGCAAGAAGCATCCTGGCAACCATAGCGGGAGGAGTCATCTCACTTACCGTATTTAGTTTTTCGATGGTGATGATTGTACTCAATCAGGCTGCTTCTCAGTTGAGTAACCGTACATTGGATGAATTGATCGGCAACCGATTTCAACAGATTGTACTTGGAATATATATTGGAACGATCGTCTACACCTTTTTCCTTCTTAGCACAATTCGCGATACAGGTTCTTCTTTTCAAATTCCCTCCTTGAGTATTTTTTTGCTGACTTTGATCACAGTTTTTGATATTTTTATTTTCATCTATTTTCTTCATTTCATCACGCAATCAGTCAAATACAATGTAATCATTGACCGAATCAAATCGGATACATACCATGGGATGAAGAATTTTTGTAGCGCTAATTCCGAAGTATCACAAAATACGAAATTTGCATCTTTAGCGGTAGTTAAAGCTTCCAAATCAGGCATTTTCGAAGGCTTCGATACCAAAGAAATAATGGATTTCTGCGAAGAAAATAAATGCAGTTTAATAGCAATCTACCCTATGGGCACTTTTATCCTTCGAGGTCAGCCTATCCTCAAATGCAGTCGAGCTCTAGATGATGATCAGGAAAAAGAGGCTTTGCTTGGAGTCATCATCAGTCAACAAGAGGCAGCATACCGAAATTATGAATATGGCTTTAGACAGCTTTCTGAAATTGCACTTAAAGCGCTTAGTCCCGGTATCAACGATCCCGGAACAGCCATACTTAGTTTCAGAGCTTTAATTGATTTACTGGGTTTTAGGGCGATTCATTTTCCACCTTCTGAACTCATCCGAGGGGAAAATCCCTTCGTAGTATATCGAATGGAATTAAGTTTTGATGCACTTTTTGAAAAGATAATCTATCCCATCTGGGATTATGGGAGAGAAGATCGAATGCTAAGCCTTGAATTTAAACTGTTACTCGAACAGCTTTCATTGATTCTAGCCTCACCGCCTCTTTTTAAACTTTTGGAGTTGGTAGATG
>CAWUWQ010000217.1:0-2941 GCA_963926065.1 uncultured Algoriphagus sp. | reverse complement strand
CTAAGCGAAATCAATCGATATCGATTAAAATGTAATTCGTCATCCCAGATAATCAGATTTCGGTTGATTTTGAAATCGAATTTTAGCTTTTCCAGGAGTGGCAAATTCCCATGTCCTCCCAAATCTTCAAAGATTTCCTGAAGCCAAGCTTTACCCTTCTGATCTAAAAACGACGGATTTACTTCTAAATCAAAATCTGGCTCATATTCAAGTTGACTTTCTCGGAGGATTAGGTCAAGCTGTCGAGTCATCAAATTATCCATGAATTAGATATTTTCTCGAAGAATGTCCCAAGTATGATCAGCTAGTAATTTTATTTCCGCAATGAATGCAGCCCAATCCTTTTTCCGACCCCATTCTTCAGGACCGATCATACTTAGGAAGTCGGTACCATCTGATTTTTGATATAAATAATAGACATGATTTATCAGAGGTTCAAAAGAAATTGAAGCACCATAAATCCTTTCTGACACCTCTATTCGCGCTTGAATCTTCTTAGCTTGATCGGCGAGCAGTTGCATCTGCTGATAAATTTGAGACATCTGCATGTCCGTCTGACTGTGCATTGCCGCGACAGCTCGTCCAGTAATTTTGCCTTTGTCTTCCGGCTTGATCAGTGCACTTCCCGAATGATGGCCATAGGGTAGCAATCCTGGATTGTCAGTAGTCTTTTCTTTCATCCGATCGAGATCCAATCGATCAACATCTATTTTTTTTCCTGTCATTATTTTTTTTCCTCCTCACCTGTAGTGATTCGTTCTTTTAAATTTCCTTTTGATCCGGGGAAAGTAGTACGCTGCGAGATATCATAGCCGATCCAACACATGATTAACATGAAAATCACGAAAAGGATAAGAAATAGCCTTTTATTTTTTTGCATAAGCTATAAGCCGATGGTTAATTCGAGTTCAAAATTAATTAATTGAAAGCAAGGAGTCACCATTAAGCCATTATTGTTCGGTCACTATATTAGAAAATCATACTTTGCGAAAAATGTTTTAATTTTATATGGAGGAAATTTAACGGAAGACCATAAAGCCCTTTTTCATGTATAAATTAATGAGCCCGCAATCGATCTATCAATATTTTGGGGATGATGATCCAGATATGATTATTAGCATGATCAATATCATTCTTGAAACCAATATTCAAGAGTTGAAAGAATTAGGCTCATTATATGAAACGGCCGATTTTATTTCTATTAAAAAGCGGTGCCACAAGGCTAAGCCTAGCATGAGCTATATCGGTGCTTTGGGAACTAAAAAGATACTTGAACAAATTGAATTAAATCTGGAAACCTCAGAAAATTTGAATATTAAACTACAAGAAAATTTGGAAGCTATCGAGATTGAGCTTCGAGATTTTCTAAAAAATTTATAGTCAAAAACCTTCTAAAATCAACTCTATGAGGCAAAAGACACTCTTGCTAGCGGTATTCTTTAGTTATTTTTCAACTGCTTTCGGACAATCTCCGCTATCTATAGAATATATCATGAGAGATCCTTCTTGGATGGGTACTTTTCCCTCCAACATCAGATGGTCTGAGGACTCACAGAAAATATACTTCAAGTATAATTCCGAGAAAGACCCAGCGGATTCACTCTACAGCCTCGATTTCAAAAATCTAGAAAAGCCAGCAAAAGTCAAATGGCCTGAAGAGAAAACACTTGGTGAAAGAGGTTCCAATTATTCAAAAGATCGCTCTTTCCGGATATTCAAAGAAGATCAGAAACTCTTTTTGGAAGAAATGAAGTCAGGAAAAGTAAGCACCATTTTAGATTGGTATAGCGATTTTTCTAACCCAACTATTCTGGCGAACCAAAACGAAATCGCCTTTAATTCTTCAAATAATATTTATGTCCTCGATCGAACGACCAAAGGGGTTAAAAAGGTAACTCAAATCTCTACAAACTCTGCTCCTGCTTCCAAATCTACTTCATCTAAAGATTCTACCCCAAATTTTGTGGAAGCTGAGAACCTCTCATTACTTCAAGTAGTGGCTGAGCGTGAGGAAAAGACCAAACTGCGAAAAGCCTACAGAGAATCTATTGCGGAAGAAGACGAAAAGGAATTCACCTACTATACTTCCGGAAAAAATCCTGTGAATCTCCAGCTCTCTCCTGATGGCAGGTATGCAACCTTTTCAAACTATAAAACGGAAACAAACAAGCCTACCAAAATTCCCGACTATGTGGCTGCTTCAGGCTATACCGAAGATCTGAATTCTCGGTCAAAAGTGGGCACCAAGCCAACTAAAACTGAGATTGGGATCTATGATCTTCAGCGTGATACGGTCTATTTTATCAGTGAATCTAATCTCGAAGGAATAAAGGATCTTCCGGATTATGTGAAAGACTATCCGGAAAAAACTTGGGCTGAAAAAGATCGTGAAGTGATTTTGGCAGGCCCATTCTTTTCGCCTGATGGAAAAAACGCAATAATCCAAGTCAGATCTGTAGACAATAAAGATCGATGGATCGCAAAGGTTAATATGAATTCGGGTGCTTTAGAGACCTTAGATCGACAACGAGATGAGTCTTGGATTTCGGGCCCTGGTATTGGATATTCATTTTCCCCTGGCACTTTTGGTTGGCTCCCAGATAATGAGCACATCTATTTTCAATCCGAAGAATCGGGCTATTCGCATCTTTATTTGCTGAATGTAAATACTGCTGAGAAGAAAGCATTAACCTCAGGTGACTATGAGGTTTTTGATCCCTTCATTTCAAAAGATAATAAATCTTGGTATTTGACGACATCCGAAGTAGATCCAGGCGAACGCCATTTCTACCGGATGCCTTTGATGGGTGGGAAGATGGAGAAGCTTACCACAATGACTGGAAATAATGAGGTGAGCCTCTCCCCGGATGAGAAAAAGCTGGCCATTCTGTATTCCTATAGCAATAAACCAGAAGAAATCTACCTACAGGACAACAAAGTA
>CAWUWQ010000216.1:0-3036 GCA_963926065.1 uncultured Algoriphagus sp. | reverse complement strand
ATCCGTTCCATTCCTACACTTCTATTCTTCAAAGGTGGAGAGATCGTAGATAAACAAGTTGGCGCAGTACCAAAATCTGTACTTTCTCAAAAATTGGATGCTCAACTGTAAGCCAAAAGCTTAAAACTATTGATAACTAATTGGTTCAAGTCTTCAGACTTGGACCTTTTTTTCTTACCTCCTTTTAACGGCAAAGGAATCCAAGGTTTCACAAAGAAAAACAAAGCAATTCCCTAAACTCAATTAGTCCAATTTTTCGGAATTAGATCATTATATCTTGAGTCTAAAGCTGAATATCTCCAAATACTCCTGATACACGGACTAGAATAGTCTATAATTTCCCTTTTGGGATTCCTAATTCAATAATGTTTTTTTTTACCTTCACCAAGCTATGGCAGAAACCTTAATTACCCTTCCTGAATTTTTTGAGCTTCGAAAAAAAATTCCGCTAATCGACACGAGAAGTGAGGGAGAGTTTGCCCAAAGTCAGATCCCGAACGCAATCAACATCCCAATTCTCAACGATGAAGAACGAGTGATTGTGGGCACACTATACAAAGAGAAAGGAAATGAAGTGGCTACTTTGAAAGGATTCGAATTAGTAGGACCTAGATTTCATGAAATTCAAAAATCAGCTTTAGCCCAGTTCCCTGACAAGAAAATTCTCCTCTATTGTTGGCGAGGAGGAATGCGGAGCCAGATTCTTTCTTGGCTGTTGACCATGGTTGGTTTTGAGGTTTACCGTCTACAAGGTGGATACAAGACCTATCGAACCTATAGCTTCGACCTAGTTCGAGACAAGCTTAACCTTATTGTTTTGGCAGGTCGGACGGGTACGGGAAAGACCCTGCTGCTCAAGAGTCTTAAAAACAAAGGAGAGCAAATTTTGGATTTGGAAGGAATCGCCAACCACAAAGGCTCCAGCTTCGGTGCAATCGGACAAGCACCTCAACCAACCGTGGAGCAATTTGAAAATCTGCTAGCAGAGGCTGTGATGAAATTAGACCCAGATCAACCAACTTGGATTGAAAATGAAAGCCGGAAAATTGGACGCTTGATTTTACCAGAACTATTTTATCAGCAAATGCTTGAAGCCCCATTAATCGATATTCATCGAACTGATGCCGAGCGAGTCAAATTGATTTCTGACGAGTATGCGATATTACCAAAAGACGAATTAATTCAGGCGGTCCTTCGCCTCAAAAAGAAACTTGGAGGTCTGCGGACCTCACAGGCCATCGAAGCCATCGTAGATGGAAATCATGCCAATTGGATTGCAAATCTGCTGATCTATTACGATAAGGCCTATGATTTTGACCTAGAAAAGCACGAATCTAAAAATACTATTTCACTGAATTTGGAAGAAATCTCTGAATCAGAAGCCCTAAACCAACTAATTAATGCTAGAAATGAACTTACCACCAAAGCCACCCACTCGACTGACTGAATGGAGCGAAGGCTCGGGCTGTGGCTGTAAAATCGCCCCCGCAATTTTAGATCAAATCCTAAGTTCCAGTGGCTCGTTCACCCAGACTGACCCGAATCTTTTGGTCGGTAATTCAGGGAAAGATGATGCAGCAGTCTATCAAGTTTCAGAGGAAATTGCGGTAATCAACACAGTTGATTTTTTCACACCAATTGTAGACGATCCATTTGATTTTGGACGAATTGCTGCTGCAAATGCACTTTCCGATGTCTATGCTATGGGTGGAAAACCAATTTTTGCTCATGCGATCTTGAGTTGGCCGGTGGAAAAGCTCGCTCCCGAATTGGCAGCGAAAGTCATGGAAGGTGCTAAAAGCATCTGCAAAGCTGCTGGAATTGAATTGGCCGGAGGACATAGCATTGCTGCGAAAGACCCGATTTTCGGATTGTCTGTGAATGGGATAGTTCATCCAAAAAAGATCAAACTCAACAAAGGTGCAAAATCCGGAGATTTGATTTTCTTAACCAAAGAATTGGGCGTTGGAGTATTAGCGACTGCGCTAAAGCGACAGAAAATTACTGAAGAAGATTATTCCAAACTTATTGATGTCACCTGCACCTTGAATTCCATTGGGGAAGTTTTAGGAAATCATGAAGAGATTCATGCGATGACCGACGTTACAGGTTTTGGACTTTTGGGTCATCTGATAGAAATGTGTGAGGGAGCTGGACTCTCAGCGACTATTGAACTACCAAAGCTTCCAATGATCTCAGGGGTTCAGGAATACATTAATCAGTTTATCTTCCCGGACAATACTTATCGAAACTGGAATGCCTATTCTGCCAAAACAAAAGGTGTGGTCGGTATGGATCTAGTCAAACTTTGTGATCCTCAGACCAGCGGTGGTTTGATGCTGGCGGTAGATCCGGAGCAAGTTGAGTGGTTTAGAGAGACTATGGAAAAGGCTAATCAGTCAGTTTGGGAAATTGGTCGATTTAATGAGCGAATGGAGCATATCGTAGAAGTTTTAACATAAGATGGCTGGGCTTTCTTATATTTAAGAATAACAACCCAAAAGCCATGAAAACCATCTCCATTCTTGTAATCTTTCTATCCGTTTCATTTTCACTTATCGCTCAGGTGCCTGAAAACATTACCAGTGAACTAGTAATCCTGAATATAAAGACCGGTGCAGAAAAAACCATTTTAAGAGAAAAACGTCATTTCGAAGCGCCTAATTGGTCACGAGATGGCAACTTTCTTCTGATTAATTCTGGTGGATTTTTAGAAAGAGTAGATTTGGAAGGCAAGAAACTTGGACAGTTATTCCCAGATCAACTTTCTAGGGCAAATAATGATCACGGAATTAGCTTTGACGGAAAAACCCTGATTATCAGTAAAAGCGAACCAGGCCAAAGCTCACAAGTCTTTACCATGCCTATGGATGGTAGCTCACCGCCAAAACTTCTCACCGCCAAATATCCTAGCTACTGGCATGGAATCAGCCCTGATGGAAAGACACTGGCCTATTGCGCGGAGCGTGATGGTGCTTGGGATATCTATTCCGTCCCTACCGCTGGAGGAGCTGAAGTCAGATTGACCGATGCGGA
>CAWUWQ010000215.1:0-6633 GCA_963926065.1 uncultured Algoriphagus sp. | reverse complement strand
ATCCGGCTCAAGCCTCCAGTTATAATCCGTCTGTAGGAAAAGCCAATCTTGTAGATAAGATCCCATTACGGAATACACATCGCCCAATTCACCTTTTTCTCGCATCATTTTCATCTGGCGAACCATAGGATAGTAGCGAAGATTGAAATGTACCGCATTGACTAGACCTTTCTCAGCTGCCAAAGAGACCAATTCTTCTGCTTCATCAATTTTAACGGCCAAAGGCTTTTCGCAGATCACATGCTTTCCAGCAAGTAAAACAGCTTTCGCTTGCGCAAAATGAAGGAAATTTGGAGTACAGATATGGACTACGTCAATATCTGATTGCTTCAGCATATCATCGAACGTATATGCATTGGGTATTCCTAGGAGCTTTGCTTTTTCGTCGGCTAGTTCCTGATTGACTTCCACAAGAGCCGTTACTTCTACATAAGGAAGTCTTCTGAGCGCTTCAAGATGAGCTGGACCGATAAATCCAGTTCCTACTATCGCTGCTTTAATTATTTGAGGCATAGCTTTTAGATTGGGTTAATAAGTATTGAAAAGATCAAATTAGCAATTTTGACTCAAAAATGAGCTTTTGAACGAAATCGAAATTGACAATTTTCTGTAATGAATTCAAATCAATGCAATTGTCCTGAAATAAAATCACTCCAGAAATACGTGATTAATAGTTTACTCAGGGTTTAATCCACCACTCTTCCTTTGTCCACAAGGAATCTTTTAGGATTATAAATTCTCCGATTTTTGGAACAAAAATCGGCTGGTTTATCTCTTTGGCTTTTACTATTAACCGCTCAACAGGATCTGTCCAAGTGTGCATCGCCAAAGTAAACGCCGCCCAATGTATTGGCATAATTACTTTTGCATTGACATCTTGACCAGCCGTTGCAATTTCCTCTGGCATCATGTGTATTTCTTTCCAATTCTCATTGTATTGACCACACTCCATCATCGCAAAGTCAAATGGACCGTATTTTTCACCGATCTCTTTGAAATGCGGACCATATCCACCGTCCCCACTAAAGTAGATGTTATCATTCTGACCTTTGATCACCCAAGAACCCCAAAGTGTAGAGAATCGATTGGTTGGCCCGCGACCGGAAAAGTGTCTGGATGGAGTAAATGCTAATGAGAGCCCTTCTATTTCAGCTTCTTCCCACCATTGCATCTCATGAATCTGTGCTGAATCTACACCCCATCTCTCCAAATGTGCGCCGACCCCAAGGGGGACATAAAATTGCTTTGTTTTTTCTTTGAGTATTTGAATCGAACCATAATCCAAATGATCGTAGTGATCATGTGATATAATAATCAGATCGATTTGAGGTAATTTTTCGATTTCGATTGGAAGATTTTTGAAGAACCGCTTTTTCCCAAGTAGCGGATTCGGTGCTGGAACTTCTCCAAGCATCGGATCGATCAAAATATTTTTACCATCTATTTGAAGTAAAAAAGCAGAATGTCCGAACCAGACTAGCCGGGTAGGAAGACTTTCTTCAACTAGCTCTAGTGAATCACGACTGACAATGGGTAATTTAAAAGAGGGAATCCTTGAAGGATCGTTTTTGAAGAATTCGGGCAGCATTTTGAGTGCTTTTCCAAAATCCATATCCATCGTCGTAGGGATTAGATTGGCAAATTTACCTTCAGAAAAATATTCAAGCTGATCATACTCGGCTTTCTTTTCTTTGGAAGGCGTGCAACCAAACTCGGGGCTTAAATTGACAAAAAGAACTCCGATTAGGATTATAAAAAGGGCAATGGCTAAAAAGGAAATCATCAGGATTTTGAGTGATTTAAGAATCATTGAATTAAAATTTAATAAACGAAGCTCATTTAAACTTCAAAGCCTTTAAACCTACATCACTAGAAAAAAGTGCGGTTTCAAGAACTATTTCAAAAAGCTTCAAACAAGGCCTGTTGTTTATTCATTTATCCAACTATGCAGCAATTCATCAAAAAGCTGGATTAATCAAATAATAATTTCCTTTGTAGGTCTGGTTTTCTTTAACTTATCGCTGGAAATAAAAATCAAAACCATGGCGAAATTAAATTTAAAAATTAATGGACAGTCCCGAGAGGTAGATGTTGAGGAGGATACCCCGCTTTTGTGGGTGCTTCGAGATCATTTGGGATTAGTAGGTACGAAATATTCCTGCGGTATCGCACAATGTGGCGCATGCACGGTTCACAAAAATGGAGAAGCAATTTTTTCTTGCATCACTCCAGCCTCCAGTCTTACAGAAGATGAGATCACAACCATAGAAGGACTTTCGGAAGAAGGAGATCACCCTGTACAAAAAGCTTGGCAGGAAATAGATGTAGCCCAATGTGGTTATTGCCAAGCTGGCCAAATTATGAATGCAGCAGCCTTTTTAACTAAAAATCCTGCTCCAAGTATGGATGAAATCGATGATGCAATGAATCGAAATATCTGTCGTTGTGGAACTTATCATAAAATCAGAGAGGCCGTTGCAATGGCTGCTAAACTTAAATAATCATGGCAACACTCAATAAAGCATCTCGAAGAGACTTCCTCAAAATAGCTGGAACTACAGCAGGAGGACTATTTATAGGATTCAATTGGACGAGTTGTGACTCGCCAAAAGTCGAAGTCCTCAGTACAGAAGCAATTTTAGCACAAGCCCAACGCTTCAATGGCTATCTTTCAATAGCACCAACTGGGGATATAGTAATTTATTCACCAAACCCGGAATTAGGTCAAAATATCAAGACCTCATTTCCAATGGTCGTAGCTGAAGAACTTGATGCGGATTGGAACAAAGTGCGCGTCCTACAAGCAAATCTGGATACTGAAGTATTTGATAGACAATTAACTGGTGGATCAGGAGCAATGCCACATAGCTGGGAACCCTTGCGAAAAGCCGGAGCCACAGCAAGGTTTGTCTTGGTTGCCTCAGCAGCTAAACTTTGGAATGTACCTGCAGAAGAGATCACTGTGGAAAATGGAATCATTTCACACAAAGCATCTAAAAAATCAGGTCACTTTGGAGAATTCGTAGCAGAAGCTTCCACCATGACAGCCCCAGAGGAAGTAACGCTTAAAGATCCTAAGGATTTTAAAATCATTGGTACAGCAGTAAAAAATGTAGATAACGCTGAAATTTTTACTGGGAAACCACTTTTCGGATTAGACTTTTATCGGGAGGGAATGCTTCATGCCATGGTGCAACGCCCGCCTTTTGGAATGAAAATCAAATCTGTGGATGATACAGCCGCAAAAGCAATTGCTGGTGTGCAGGATGTAATGGTCTATGAAAATAATGTCGCCATTGTCGGAACAAGTACTTGGCCGCTAATGAAAGCCAAAAAGGTTTTGAAAGTGGCATATGAACCAGATGGTACAGTAGAAAGCACAGAAGATCATAATCGAATCTTCAAAGATATGATCGCCAATCAAAAAGGAGAGGTCAGACGAGAAGATGGAAATGTAACTCAAGCTTTCAAAAATGCGGCAAAGGTAGTAGTCGCTGAATACCAGTGTCCATTCTTGTCTCACTCACCGATGGAGCCGATGAATTTCTTTGCTCATGTCAAAGGCGACAAAGCTGAGCTCATTGGACCTACACAGACTCCAGACCGCGCTCGACAGACAGCAGCTGGGATTTTGGGGATTCCTCCGGAAAATATAACAGTAGAAATCACCCGTCTAGGTGGTGGTTTTGGTAGAAGACTCGCAGCAGATTATGTCGCTGAAGCAGTTCAAATCTCAAAATTGACCAATGCTCCAGTTAAGGTAACATGGAATAGAGAAGATGATCTTAGCGGAGGCTTGTATCGTCCGGCAGTTCGATACCGCTTTGAAGCAGCTTTGGATGAGTCGGGAAATATGATCGGTTATAAATTGAAAGGAGCAGGGATTAATTCTGGAAATAGCACTCGACAAGATAATTTCCCATCCGGAGCAGTAGCAAATCTTAAAATCGAAAGCGTAGAGCATCAATCTCCAATCACTACCAACGCTTGGCGAGCTCCAATTACCAATTTCTTGGCTTATGCGGAGCAATCCTTCCTAGATGAAGTAGCACTTGAAGCCGGAAAAGACCCGGTTCAATTCCGATTAGAGCTTTTGGATAAAGCGAAAAACTCTCCAACTGGAGAGATCAAATACGATGTGGATCGGATGATCGGTGTGATCAAAACCGCTGCTGAGAAATCAAATTGGGGTAAAGACCCAGCCGTCAAGCAAGGGTTTAGTGTGTATTTCTCACACCGAACTTACGTTGCGCAAGTTGCGGATATTGTCCAAGAAGGTGGAACACCAGTATTAAAGAAAATTACTGCAGCAACTGATTGTGGTATCGTAGTCAATCCAACTGGAGCCAATCACCAAGTGAGAGGTGGAATCGTTGATGGAATGGGTCATGCGATGTATGGAAACTTAACTTTCAAAGATGGACTTCCCACACAAAAGAACTTTGATACCTATAAACTCATCCGAATGAAAGAAGTGCCTGAAGTGGATGTGCATTATGTAGATTCGGGATTTGACCCTACAGGATTGGGTGAGCCAGCGCTTCCACCTACAGGAGGCGCTATCGCTAATGCAATTTTTGCTGCAACAGGAAGAAGATTGAGAAGCCAGCCATTTAATGAGCAAGAGGAATTCTCCGATATCAAGCTGGCGATTCGAAGAGCATAATTTAATTCAAATAAAAAGCCTTCTGGATTTAGATTCAGAAGGCTTTTTTTCTTACTTCAGTTTTTACCGGAAACGGACCCAAGATTTCTCATAGTGCTCAAAGCAGATTTGTAGCTATGCATAATTATCCACTCCTATTACTTAAATCTCATCCATTCCTCTTTCTGGCCAATAAGCCCCTTTTAAGATCAATTGATTTGCCTTTTCATCAAGCTCAAATTCAATTTTCATTTCAGATTTCTCTTTTTCATGAATTGCTAGGCAAGCATTGAAAAAGATGAGATCAAATTCCAAAATGAAATTTCCGCTTTTTGAAGTTTCAAATAGTGGACTGGCTTTCAAAGTTGCATTTTCAGCGACAGCACCTTCCTTTTTATAATAATAGGAAAGAAAGATCCCGAGCTCCATAGACTTGGTTCGGAGAAAAACCGAAAGTCCTTTAGGTTCTATATAAGTTGAGTAATCAAAAGACCAGGTTTCCTGCATGTGAATGAATTTCCCAAAGATACAACTCTCCAAAACCTAGAAAAACGAGCAATATCCACTATTTTAACCTTATGAATTACCCGATTTACCTTGACTACAATTCAACCACGCCTTGTCACTCAGAAGTAATCGAAGCAATGCTTCCTTTCTTTAGAACTCACTTTGGGAATGCCGCCAGTAAATCTCATCCATACGGCTGGATGGCTGAAAATGCTGTTGAAAAAGCCAGGGAACAGGTTGCCAATTTGATTGGAGCAAATCCAAAGGAAATCATTTTCACTTCAGGTGCTACTGAATCAATTAACCTTGCCTTAAAAGGTATTCATGATTGTTTTCCAAAAGATCGTTTTCATATCATCAGCTGTAAGACAGAGCACAAGGCAGTTTTGGACTCCTTGGATTCGATGGAAAAAAAGGGGGCTGAGATCACTTATTTGAATGTGGATTCAGAGGGAAAGATTGATCTGAAAGGATTAAAGAATTCAATCCGACCTGAAACCAAAATGATTGCATTGATGTGGGCCAATAATGAAACTGGGGTAATTCATCCAATCGAAGAAATCGCCAAAATAGCTGAAGAACATCAGGTGATTCTTTTTGTGGATGGAGTGCAAGCTGCGGGCAAAATTCCGATTTCCCTTTCGGGAGTGCATTTAATGGCCATTTCAGCACATAAATTCTATGGACCAAAAGGAGTGGGGGCACTCTACATCCGGCATAATCATAATCTACCAAAACCAACAGCGCAACAAATCGGAGGAGGGCATGAGAAAGGTTTTCGATCCGGCACGCTTAATGTTCCCGGCATTGTGGGCCTGGGTAAGGCAGCAGATATGCGCTTTATCGAGATGGGAGATGAAGCCAAAAGATTAAGGGAATTACGTGATTTGCTGGAAAACAAGCTTTTGCAGATCCCTAATACTTTTTTGAATGGAAGTCAATACGATAGATTATCGCATGTCTCCAATATTGCTTTTGCAGGAGTAGAAGGGGAGGAGTTACTTCGAAAGGTCTGCTTGAAAGTTGCAGTAAGTTCTGGCTCCGCATGTACAAGTATCTCACCAAAACCAAGTCATGTGCTGAAAGCGATGGGTTTGGATTCAGATTTGGGGAGAGCCTCGTTACGTTTCAGCCTAGGAAGTCAAACGACTACGCAGGATATTATCGATACAGCAGATTGGGTGAATAAAGTAGTAGGCGAGTTGAGGGAAAGTAAATAATGAATTATTTTTTCACGCTGCGAAGCTGCGAGAAAATACAGATCCTTTTTACATCTATTTTGAAGTTTTGGGTTAAATTAAGATAAACCTTTTTCAGCGCGGCTAGCTATAATCTACAAATTCAAATCCCTCAAATCTTCTTCTGTATCCACATCTACTTTACCCATTGGAAATTTAACTAGCGCACAATCATCCTCATGTGCTTGCGCGACTTTTTTAGCTCCTTCGTCACCAGAAAGAGTTTTCAATTCGCTGAAATAG
>CAWUWQ010000214.1:0-13432 GCA_963926065.1 uncultured Algoriphagus sp. | reverse complement strand
CCTTGGGGAATGTTTAGCCTGAGCAAGCAGATTCAAGTAAATCGCTTGACCCGAGTTTTGGAAGAAAATGGATTACTGGTCAATGGGAAAATTTCAAAAGAAACCCAATGGGAGGTCACTGAAAAGGGGACGATTAAGGCTGAAAAAGAAGCTCCAAAAATTAATTTCGACAAAAACTCTCTGAAGGAAGTGAATTCGATTATTCAATACCTGAGCGACTATCATGGATTGAGGGACTTAGAACCATGGTTTGATCAGAATTTAAAATCCGTGATGGAGACCTCGTTAATCAATTCAAAATCTAACAATCCCAGCATGGATTGGGATGAGTTGGTTATTGAAACCATGGGATTGAAATTTCTTCCTTCTTACGCATTGGATGAACTTGATGGAAGTGTCAAAGATTTAAATTTCCAGGCCTTAGGAGATTTCAGCTACTCGATCAAAGGATTTGACCAGTTGCTCAAATTTGAAACAGACAGAACTGAAAAAGGAATTGAGGTAGATGAGGATTATCATATTCTGTTAGATCTTGAAAAGGAATCCATCCTCCTAATACAGGGTCGAGAAATGGAAATAGCAATCGATTTGAAAGACTTTATTAAAGAGCTGCAACTCATCCACAGGGATTACACCAATGCAGTCGATTGGGATGATCTGAAATTTGAATTTATTTCGGAAGAGTTGGAATTCATTTTATTTTTTGAGACAATAAATGCAAGAATAGCCGAAGAAGAGTTGACCTTAGTGTCTGTAAAAGGCTTTATTTTAACCCGTGAAGTAGAAAAACAATGAGAAAATTAGCTGATTCAGAAGTCCGCTGGGGAATCCTGGGTGTAGGAAATGTATGTGAAGTGAAATCTGCTCCCGCAATGCAGCTGATCCCACATAGCAAAATCGTGGCAGTAATGCGTCGCAATGGAGAAAAGGCGAAAGATTATGCAGATCGACATCAGGTTCCCAAATGGTACGATGATGCTCAGAAACTTATCGATGATCCTGAAGTCAACGCAATCTACATTGCTACACCGCCTAATGCCCATCTCCCGCTTTGTACTTTGGCTGCGAAAGCCGGAAAGCCTGTTTATGTAGAAAAACCCATGGCTAGAAGTTATGAGGAATGCCAAGAAATGATCAGGATCTGTGAGAGACTTCAGGTCCCGCTTTATGTGGCTTATTATCGGAGAAGACTTCCCCATTTTTTGAAAATTAAAGAACTGATGGATGCAGGAGCCATTGGGGAGATTCGAACTGTTCACATTGATCTTAAAGAAGCTTTGAATCCGGGGCTGGTAGCAGGATCTGAGGAAAACTGGCGAATCGATCCTGGAATTGCAGGTGGTGGTTACTTTTTTGATTTGGCTTCCCATCAAATCGACCTGTTGGATTTCTTTTTTGGTAAAATTAAACAAGCTTCCGGATTCAGCAGCAATCAAGGTAAAGCATATGCTGCTGAAGATATTGTAGTCGGAAATTTCGTGTTTGAAAACGGGATCTTAGGAAGTGGGAATTGGTGTTTCACCAGTGCAGAGAATTCGAGAATAGATCAAGTTCAAATCTATGGAAGTGCAGGAAAAATCATTTTCGAAACCTTCGGAAAGGGTGAGTTTCTTTTAGAAGTCGATGGTAAAAAAGCTGAAAAATTCAATTTTGAACTCCCTAAGCATATTCAGCAACCATTGATCGAAACCATTGTCGGAGATTTGCTTGGAACAAATAGTTGCCCGAGTACAGGAAGCTCAGCAGCAAGGACCAATTGGGTAATGGATGAATTAACCAAAACAAGAATCAACTAAAGCTGAAAATCACTATTCTAAATCTTGATACAAGTCAAAGTCAATGATCAATTTCTGTTCGTCGATGATCATTTGACGAAGAAAGAAATCCTTGATTTTATCATCTTGTGGCATCTTATCGAAATCCAAGTGAATCCGATCTAACTCCTTTTCCCAAACCAATCCTGGCTTGTCAAGGTGCATGAATCTTTCCGCAAAAAAACTGATCAAAGCATTCATTCTATAGCTGAATGTCAACCTTCTGGGCTGAACTTCTTCCAATAAAAGTTTAATACTCACTTGGGAGACTTTTAACTTAAGCTGATTGTCTCCA
Organism: uncultured Algoriphagus sp.; assembly: GCA_963926065.1. GTDB lineage: Bacteria > Bacteroidota > Bacteroidia > Cytophagales > Cyclobacteriaceae > Algoriphagus. The sequence continues at coordinate 11,323 of CAWUWQ010000214.1, read as the reverse complement.
ATAAATTCTATCCTGGGCTTTTTAGCTGAAAATTTCCATGCTAACCGTTCAAGCTCATCTGATGTAAATATCAAAAGCATGGTTCAAAAATTTTGTTTTTATAGAATTTTTATAATTAACATTAAACTAATATCAATTAATTCAGTCAAAAAGGCTAATTGGAATTCTTAAGTGAGTATTAAGAAAACTAAACCGAAATTGAATTAAATTTAATTCCATAAAAGATACCAGACCCATGCTAAAGAAAATCTCCATCGCCGTTTTGATTCTACTAATCGGAATCCAGTTTATCCCTTACGAGAAAAACACCAGTAACGACCTTACCTTCGACATCTCAAAAAGCTACGATGTTCCGGATAACATTCAGACTATCTTCAAAAGTGCGTGCAATGACTGTCACTCCAATAGCACCGTCTATCCTTGGTACAGCAATATCGAACCAGTTGGCTATTGGTTGAATAATCATGTGGTAGACGGCAAGCGACATTTGAATTTTTCCGAGTTCACCAATCGACCACTGGCGGTTCAAAATCATAAATTGGAAGAAGTTATTGAAATGGTGGAGGAAGGTGAAATGCCTTTGGAAGATTATACCAACTTTGGTCTTCATGCAGAAGCAAATTTGAGCCAAGATCAACGCGAGGAAATCATGGATTGGGCAAAATCTCAAATGGCAATGCTTGCAGCAACTTATCCAGCTGATAGTCTAGTGATGAAAAAAAGAGAGTAAAAGTTTATTAGGACGTGGGTTCTATCTTTTCACGGATAGCTTCCAAAATCTGAGTTTTTGGCTTAAGATTCTTGTCAAATAGCAAAGGATAGTTTATTCTACCTTTGACAGGCCAGTTGTTCAGCCAACTGGCCCCATCGTGAATTCCCCAAAAAGTCACACGACTGATTTTATCCCGATGGGTATAGTAAAGTTGGAAAATATCGGAATACCGCCGACTCAATTCCAACTGAACAGACTCTGGCAATCCCGTTGAATAAGGATTGTACTCAGATTGAAATTCATAAGTCTTGGCCAAATCTGCACCTATCGCTTCTTTTGGACGCTTTAGTACGTCGACATCCAACTCAGTGATCATCACTTTGAATCCTGCAGAATGGATTTCAATAATTCCTTTTTCGATTTCTTCAATCCCAGGACTTCGAAGCATGTAATGTCCTTGCATGCCTATTCCATCTATTCGGATTCCTTCGGCTCGCATTTCTGTAGCCAATTTCAAAATCGCAGCGCGCTTTTTTGAATTATAGACATTATAGTCATTGTAATACAATTCAGCAGCTGGATCGATTTGATGTGCTTTTCGAAAAGCTGTTTTGATAAAATCTACTCCGGAAATTTCAAACCATTTGGATTTTCTGAATTCACCATCATCCTGAATAGCCTCATTGACTACATCCCAGCCATGGATTTTGCCTTTGTATCGACCTACGACAGTTTCGATATGATCTTCAAGAGTTTTAAGTAATTCTGATTTTGTCTTTGGGCTTCCATCTGTTTTTTCGAACACCCAATCAGGTACCTGCTGATGCCATGCCAAGGTATGTCCCACCACAAAGGCATTTAATTTTTCACCCAAAGCGACATATTGATCTCCAAAATCAAAATCGTATAGGTCCGGCTCAGGGTGAACTTTGATCCATTTCAACCCATTCTCAGGACTGATACTATTGAAATGTAGCTTCAAAACCGGGAATGCCTGTTCTTCCTTGCCATTCACTTCTTGGTTATTCAGGGCAGCACCGATCAAGAAACTTTCTGCAAACATTTCCTTTAGGGAAGGCTCCTTAGGTCTGCTAAAAGCAAAAATCAAAATTGTGATCAGGCCGGCAATAACTATTGGAAAAAAACGTGAGAAATTTTTCATATGGATATTTTATGATGGAATTTCTGATTTTTTTTTTGAAAGCCCCGCTTTTCAGGCTCACTTCCTTTTATTTTTTTGATTTGACCTGATTACTTTCTACATAAAAAACTTGCGTAAAAAAACCTTATTAAAATTTTTTAATTAAGTGTTAATATGATTTGATAATATTAATAAAATATTAAGTTTTTAAAACAACCTTATTAAAATTATCTCCGTTTCGAAAACTTATAAGACATTTATTTTAAATAAGATTGACATTTTGGCTCGATTTTAGTTTAATTATGCATGCATCCTTTTAAATAAAAAACGCATCGATAAAACAAAAGAAAGCTGAAAAAAGAAAAGCCAACAGCCACCTATTTCTCACTTTAACCACAAAAACTATGAAAGCGCAAGACTTCAAAAATTGGAAAAGAGCCCTGCTGGTTTTACTCCTGAGCGTTGGTTTAACAAGCTTGAATAAGGCTGAAGCCAATCCTTTTCCTGGTGTTTCTTTCCAAGTGTTTTATGATGAATTGGCTCCTTATGGAGACTGGATCATGGATCAGAATCAGGGATACGTCTGGCTACCCTATGCCGAGCAAGGGTTCCATCCTTACGGTTCAAATGGCCACTGGGCAATGACTTCCTATGGCAATACCTGGGTCTCTTATTACGATTGGGGTTGGGCACCTTTCCACTATGGACGTTGGTATTTTGACAATTATTACCAAAGTTGGGCATGGGTGCCTGGATATGACTGGGGACCCGCTTGGGTGAATTGGAGAACTGGTGGTGGATATTACGGTTGGGCTCCATTAGCACCCAGCTTCTCGATTAATATCGCAGTGAATTTACCGAACTTCTATTTCGTGTTTATCCCAAGAAATCGAATCTATCACCACTACGCTCATCGCTATTATGCTCCTTATGGTAATCGAGTTAGAATCTACAATCAAACTACCATCATCAATAATACGGTGATCTATAACAACAATAGCTATGTCGCAGGACCAAATCGAAGAGAGATTGAACGGGTAACCAACAGATCCGTCCCTGTCTATCAAGTCCAAGGATCTGATCGTGCCGGAAGAACTGCTGTCTCCAGAAACTCCATCAGCCTCTATCGTCCAGCTCTTGAAAATAGCAGAAGTCGAAATGCGGATGCAAGACCCACTCGAGTGCTAGATGCAAATGAAGCAAGATCAGCACGCAGTCAAGCAACAGATCGATCAGTTCCCAACGGCTCGAGATCTACGAATGCCAGTGGGGGGAATTCCGCGGCACCTTCGAGTAGATCAGACAGGACTGTAAGATCAAGTTCACCGACTCAGGAATCAGCTACCTTCGAAACTAGGGCTTATGAGGGAAATAGAAATCGAACTTCAACTCCTTCTCGTGAAAGTCAAGCAAGACCTCAAATTGAATCCAATGGATCTAGAAGCGCAAGTCCGGCAAGCGGAAGAACTTCTCCAACTGTGCAGCAACGAGAACAAACGAGGACTCAACCTTCTCAACCTGCTGTTCGATCTAATCAGGGGCAACGATCCCAGCCTTCAAGACCTGAAGCAAGACCGACTCAGACTCAGCGAAATCAAAGCTCAAAGCCGTCGGTTAGAACTTCTCCTCAGCAACGAAGCAGTCCTGGAGTAAGAACAAATACCCGAACTGCCCCTGCAAACTCCAGAGTAACTACTCCTTCGAGTAATCAAAAGAGTGGGGCTTCACGAGTGACAACCCCAGCGAGAAGGGAATCTACGACCTCGAAGCCAACTTCTAGAAGTTCTTCTGGTCGTGCAGTTAAATCAGGGCAGAATTAAACTTTAGCTATAAATTAAACCAACTATCAGCGATTAAAGCATGGTCATTTTTGACCATGCTTTTTTTATTCCCAGTGACTTGAGTGAGTTTTGAAGTCTTTTTGAGTATCTTAAAAGATTCAAAACCATCCCATCTCATGCGAAAAATTCTACTACTTTTTCTTTTGTCTAGCTGCTTTTCAGCACTTGCACAGGAGCAGACCACCGAAAAACTTCCTTTAAAATATCGAAACATCGGCCCATTTCGAGGTGGCCGTTCGGTTACAGCAACAGGTGTGGTGAATGATCCCTTAACTTATTACTTTGGATCAACTGGCGGAGGAGTCTGGAAGACTTCGGATGCCGGTCAGCACTGGGAAAACATTTCCGACGGCTATTTTGAAACCGGTTCGGTTGGTGCCGTAGCAGTCTCAGAAAGCAACTCAAATATCGTTTATGTTGGGATGGGAGAGCATGCACCACGTGGCGTGATGACCTCTTATGGAGATGGCGTATACAAATCAACCGATGCTGGAAAGACTTGGAAAAAACTGGGATTAGAAAAAACTCAGCATATTTCCAGAATCCAAATTCATCCGACTAATCCTGATATCGTCTACGTAGCAGCACAAGGGGCACTTCACTCCTCAAATCCTGATCGAGGAGTATATAAATCCATTGATGGCGGAGCCACTTGGGAGAAAGTACTATTCGTAGATGACAAGTCTGGTGCAGTAGAACTATCCATGGATATGAATACTCCGGAAGTGCTTTATGCTGCGATCTGGGAGCATCAACGTAAGCCTTGGCAGGTGATTTCCGGTGGCCCTGGAAGTGGACTTTACAAAACCACTGATTCGGGAAAAACCTGGAAAAAAATCCACGAAGGACTTCCTGAAGAAAAAGGAAAAATGGCCATTTCAGTATCCAGAGCAAACTCCAATAAGGTTTACGCATTGATTGAAAGTGACTCTGAGAAAGATCTAGGCGGTTTATTTGTCTCAGATGATGCAGGTGAAAGCTGGAGCCTTGTGAATAAGGATAATCGACTGACTCAACGAGCATGGTATTACATTGAAGTTTTCGCAGACCCGAATGATGAAAATACGGTTTGGGTTCAAAGTGCACCAATGCTTCAATCAATTGATGGTGGAAAGACTTTTGAAAATATCGACGGGGCACATGGCGATTACCATGATATTTGGTTCAACCCAAAGAACTCCAAAAACATGATCTTGGCAGATGATGGAGGAGGAAGTATCACTTTTAACGGTGGTAAAACCTGGTCTACTCAGTCCAACATGCCTACTGCCCAATTCTACCGAATCAACACCGATAATCAGTTCCCTTACCGAATTTACGGAGGCCAGCAAGACAATACATCTGTCGTAATCAGTAGCATGGCACTGGGAAGAGGTGGAATTTCACAAGAGCATTGGAATTACTCAGCAGGTGGTGAATCCGCATTCTTGGCTTTTAACCCAGATGATCCACGATTTGTAATGGGCGGAAGCTACCTCGGGACGATTGAGCTCCTTGATATGGAGTCTGGAGGCTCCACCAATGTGATGATTGCACCTATCCAATACCTTGGAAGAGATGCCTCAGATATGCGTTATCGCTACAATTGGAATGCGCCGATCATCTGGTCACAGCATGAACCAGGCACTTTTTATCATGGTTCACAATATGTCCAGCGTAGTCGAGACAACGGTACGAGCTGGGAAGTCATTTCTCCAGATTTGACCCGAAATGAAAAAGAAAAACAAGGAAAAGGAGGAGTACCCTACACCAATGAAGCAGTAGGTGCAGAGAATTACGGAACCCTCTCTTACATCATCGAATCTCCCCATGAGAAAGGAGTATTCTATACCGGAAGTGATGACGGCTTAGTTTATCTCACGAAAGACGGAGGTGAAAACTGGACAAACGTAACTCCAAAAGGACTTCAGGAATCCTTGATCAATGCAATCGAAATCTCCCCTTCTGACCCTGGAACGGCCTACATAGCGACCACTCGCTACAAGTTCAATGACTATTCCCCGGCGATGTATAAGACTACTGATTATGGGAAAAGTTGGACAAATATCAGTTCTGGAATTCCTTATGGCGCTTTCACCAGAGTAGTTCGTGAAGATTCTAAAGACAAGAATTTGCTATATGCAGGCACTGAAAAGGGAATTTACATTTCCAGAAATCGCGGAACATCCTGGGAAGCATTTCAGCTCAATCTACCAGTTACCCCAATATTGGACTTAAAAATCGCTCATGAGGATTTGGTAGTGGCGACCTCCGGTAGATCATTCTGGATTTTGGATGATTTAAGCTTGGTCAGAGAAATGGAGAAAACGGTTCAAGCTCCAAAAATTTATACTCCTGAAGTATCTTATCTCGGCAGTTGGTCCAGTCCGCTCAGCAGAAGTAATTCTGATTTTGATGGAACTGATCCATTTGAAGGAGTTAATCCTGCAAATGGGGTAGTGCTCTATTATCACTTGGCTGAAAATACCACAGATTCTATCAAAGTTAGTATGGAAATCCATGATGAGTCCGGCAACTTGATTCGTACTATTACCTCTGAAAAAGATCCTGACTTTAAGACTTACGACGGCGGACCATCTCCTGAGCCAATACTTTCTGTTAAAAAGGGAATTAACCGGTTTGTTTGGGACATGCGCTATACGACCATGCCGGGAATTCCTACAGCCTATCTTGAAGCAAGCTACCGAGGTCATCAAGTCGTTCCGGGCACTTATAAAATTACGCTGAAAACCGGAATTCAAGCTTCAGAAACTTCAGTCAACATCAAGCCAAATCCATTGTATGAAATCACGATGGCAGATTATCAGGAGTATGATGCTTTCATGGTAGCTCGAGAAGCTGAATTAACTGAAATGCACAATATGGTCAATCAACTAATGGACTATCAAACTCAACTGAAAGCACTATTAGCAAAGACCAAAGGAAAAGAAGAGTTAAAGAGTCTTAACGAAACTGGAAATGCCCTGCAGAAGCAACTTCAGGATTGGGATGAAAAGATGATCCAGCGAAAGTCCACCGCCTATGACGACGTGGAAAATTTCCCAAATAAGTTTACCGCGAACTATCTTTACCTGATCAATCAAACAGAAAGTGCGATCCCTAAGGTGAATAAAGGCTCGAAAGATCGATATGCCGAACTTTGGGAAGAATGGAAAAGCTTGAAAGCTGAAGGTGAAAAATTACTCAAAGAGTCAGTTCCCGCGTTCAATCAAAAAGCTCAAGAGACCGGTGTGGGAGCTTTGTTTGTGAAATAATCCTGACTCAACCATATTTAAAAAGCATACTCCTTTATTATGAACAACTAAACCCGAGAAATACCAATAGTACGATTAGATACGGAATGATAGAAATACATTAAACATTTTCTAGAATTGACTAAAAAAAATATTGCTCCCGTATTAATTTAACTTTTAAATTAGTTAGGAGTTTTTCTTTCCTTCATCTGAATTGTTCTCAGCTGAATTCTTTTTCTGCAATATTTTTGATTTATCAAAATACACCCCATCTGTGTGCATATCAGAAATTGAGCGTTGCAATGTGTTTCTAAATCTTTCCTTGTCTTCTTCTTGCATTTCATCATCTTCAAATAGAGCACGCAACACATTAAATAAAGCAGGTCGAGAGAACCCTGTAGCCTTTTCAAACTCATAGGGCTCTTCCGTCATTCGATTAATTTCTTTTAGTGAGGAGATGATAAAAATAACAAATGATATTATTACCAAAGAGGTCAGTATGATTATATCTATATTTTCCATTTTATTTTTTCATATTAAATATTATCACAAATCCTAGTATGGTAGGGCACCATAACCCCAAGAAAATTGCTTTCATAGGTTCTTTTGCAATGAGAAAGTAGTACTCTGATATAGCAATCAGAACTACCACCAGAGCCATTAGGAATATTTCGGATTTTTTAAATTTCTTCATCAATTTAATTATCTATTAGTAATTGTAATTATTGCTTATGCTATTTTAAAATACCTTTTAACTGGATTTTATATTAGGTATTTAATAATTAAGTAAACCCTCTTTTCTGTAAACAAAAAAGATAAAAGCATTCTAAAATTCGGTGAATTCAATAAGTCAAGCCTTCTCATTCATTCTTCCTCCTTACCAACAAAGAAAGCATCTAATAAACAAAAGATATCACCAGCATCAAAACCGATAATAATTATAAAATTCTTAGGTTAATAACTTCGCACCCGGCATAAAGTTTTTTCTTTCAGATTTACCCTAATTCATTTAGTCAAAATATGGTGGTTCTTGAGCATTTGAAACTACGCTCGACTTTCATCCAATTTTCAATTCACTCAAACTGATCAGATCAATTTTTAACTATTGCACCAGACTGCTGCTGTACGGGATTCTTTAAAATATATTGGTGTATTGCTCCTTGCTATTATTGTAGACTACAACTATTTCTAACCATGTTTGTTTCTAATTTCAAAGAGGTTCAAAAAGCTGGAGTGGCAGTCCTTTTGAGGATTAAATTTCTGAGGGTAATGCCAAGTGATTGATATCCCTTTCAGCTATTAAACTCAATTTCTCTGACCCATTTTTAGGATGAAAAAAATCCATTTTCACCAACCCTTTCTCAAAATGATATCAATATGGTCAATCAGCTCATAGACTATCAGACGCAACTGAAAGCACTATTGACAAAGATCAAAGAGAAAGAAGGGTTCAAGAGTCTTAACGAAACAGGAAATGCCTTGCAAAAGAGTCTTCAGAATTGGGATGAAAAAATGATTCAGCGTAAATCCACTGCTTACGATGATGTGGAAAATTTCCTAAATAAGTTTACCCCGAACCACCTCTACCTGATCAATCAAACTTAAAGTGCCATACCTAAGGTGAATCAAGGGTCTAAGGACCGATACGTTGAGCTATGGGAAGAGTGGAAAAAGTTGAAAAGTGAAGGGAAGTCACTACTAGATAAATCCATTCCGGAATTCAATCAGCTGGCGAAGGAGGCTGGTTTGGGAGCTCTGTTTACGAAGTGAAAACAAGTACAAATTGATCAGAATAGAATGATTGGAAAAGGCGAATGAAAAAAATCATGACAACCAACCGTTTATAAAAGTGTAACCATGAATTTATCATAAAAGCATTGTCTATATCTAGTTGTTTTCCAATTATTACTAACAAGCAATTGAAAAAACTCTAAAATCTGAATTCGATCTCACTTCGATCTTCGGAAATCATTATTAGAAAAACCTCTCAGGGCATATGGTTAGCTTAATCGACTTGCAAAAGGATATTAATTATGAGAAATGCAATACGTAGACCTAAGCTAATGGAGATAAATTCTCCAGAGAGTTGATGAATACAGACGAACTGGGGGTTTTAGAGAGTTTGGGCAATTTTGTGCTTTGCCATTTTTAGTGTTCAGTCTCAATGAAGTTAAAGCAGTAGCTAATCAAATCATAAACCTCAAAAAATATAGGATGAAAAAAAACTGGAAAAATCTTCACATTACCTTACGAATAGGTATACTCGGCTTACTGATAGGAACAAGCCCAATATTAATTTTAATCGGATTGGATAGCCTTGGAGTCCTGGATGCCGGAAATGCCTTGGGACCAGGTATATTAGCTTTTATAAGCTTTTGGCCGTCTATTATTTTGATTGCCATCGGTTCTGTCTTAACCTTTTTAAAAAGGAGAAAAGCAAGTATATAAGCAGCTTGACTTTATTTGCAGGATAAATTAAGGTATTCTTTCAAGGTTCCATATTGTTTACTTCAAAGCTATTTTAGCATTGAGCCTTGCTTGCAAAGCTCTTGTTTATCCAAACGGATTTACTATTCACGATTGGGAATGAAAGCCTCATTTTGGATATTAAACCAATTATTCTCGCCAATTGTCGGGAGGTGATGATATGGAGTTGAATTACTTCCAATCTACATCTGAACCGCCCAGCCTCTTTCTTCTCTTCAAACCTTCACAAAAATAGACTAGGCTGAGTAGGGAGAATTTTGAAAGGAATTGAAAATCCTGAAAGCAGTTGATGAAAAACTATTGACCAAGAAAAATTCTTATCTCAATAAAAAAGCTCGAGAAGCAGAGATACGAATCCTATTTTTCAAATAAATTTAACTCACCCTAAATAATTTTCTGAGATCACTCAATTTTAAACTTCTCACTTTAAACCTGAAACTCTCTGGCAACTGTTCTTTAATCCTTCTCACTTTAAATTTCTGACTTTTCATATCTACATTTGTCCTACATGACTCAGGAAAGTCTCAGCCCTAAAATCAAGCTTTATCTTCCCATCATTTTGGCAACTGCCATTTTTATGCAGATGCTGGATTCGACTATCCTGAACACCTCCCTCCCGGCTATTGCAAAAGATCTAAACGAGTCACCACTGAATATGCAAAATGCAATCATCAGTTATGTACTGACCATTGCATTGCTTATGCCAATCAGCGGGTATTTGGCAGATAAATTTGGGACCAAAAGGATTTTTATCCTTTCATTGTTCCTTTTTGCTTTGGGCTCCCTCTTCTGTTCACTTTCCCAAAACCTGAATCAGCTGGTTTTATCCCGCGTCTTACAAGGTGTAGGAGGAAGTTTGATGACACCAGTCGGCAGACTTACTCTGATTAATTCTTTTCCAAAAAAGGAATTGGTCCAAGCCATGAACTATGCGATTGTCCCAGCACTCATCGGCCCTGTTTTAGGTCCCTTGGTCGGAGGATATTTGGTGGATTATTTCACTTGGCACTGGATCTTTCTAATCAATATCCCCATCGCCCTTGCGGGGATTATATTAAGCATTCGCTTCCTTCCGGATTATTCCTCGGAGCATCCTGAGTTGGATATCAGAGGCTTTTTGCTTTTTGGAGCTGCCTCTTTCTTACTCTCTGTGGCGTTGGAATTTTTAGGCAATTCCTTCCAAATTACGCCTATTCTGATGTCCCTTATGGCAGGATTTCTTTTGCTTTACTTTTATTATAGACATGCTAAAAAACAAGAAAAACCCATTTTCCCTTTGGAGCTTTTTCAGGTCAGAACCTTCCGCGTTGGTATTTTAGGAAATATGGTCACAAGACTGGGAATCAGTTCCGTACCGCTCCTTCTTCCTTTGATGATACAGATTGCTTATGGCCAATCTGCAGTTGTATCCGGTTGGATAGTGGCGCCGATGGCACTGACAGCCATGTTTGGGAAATCTGTTGTGATTCCTATTTTGAACCGAATTGGGTACAGAAAGACCCTTATGGCGAACACCCTAATCATTGGTTTCCTCATCTGCACCTTCGCCATTCCAGGTTTGGAATTCTCTATTTACTGGCATCTACCTCTGATTGCCTTGCTTGGTTTTTTCAATTCCATCCAATTTACCTCCATGAACAGCATTGCAATTGCCAACATTCGCCCTTACCATACCAGCAGTGGCAATTCTTTGATTTCGGTTAATCAACAACTTGGAATGGGTTTTGGAATAGCTTTTGGATTAGTTATACTCAAACTTTTCCAAGGAGATGTCAGATTGCTTCAGACGGAAATTCACCAGTCATTTCGATATACATTTCTAGTGATTGGAAGCTTAACTATCCTTTCTGGTTTAGTTTTTCGCCGACTCCATGTAAGGGATGGGGACAACTTGAAAAGTACAACTTAA